>NZ_JBHYXD010000076.1:0-15485 GCF_042751995.1 Streptomyces sp. NPDC059371
CTATTCACCCCCACACCCCCCCCCCCCAGATCCCGCGCGTTTTGGGGGTCTCGTTTTTGTTTATAAGCGCCCGCTTCCGGGGGCCCGCAGAACGGATCCTGCTGGTTCGCACAAAGCCGCCGGGGTGGCCGGAACCGTCAAGTTCCGGCCACCCCGGCGGCACGTTTCTGCTGAGCTGTCCTAAGGGGTTCAGCCCTCGTCGTGGGCGACCGCGCGGCGCGCGTCCGCGTCCAGGACGCCCCAGCTGATGAGCTGCTCGGTCAGGACCGAGGGGGACTGGTCGTAGATCACGGCGAGGGTGCGCAGGTCGTCCTGGCGGATCGAGAGCACCTTGCCGTTGTAGTCGCCGCGCTGCGACTGGATCGTCGCCGCGTAGCGCTGCAGCGGGCCCGCCTTCTCGGCCGGCACGTGCGCGAGCCGCTCGAGGTCGAGGACCAGCTTCGGCGGCGGCTCGGCGGCCCCGCCCGGAGTGGTGCCCGGCAGCAGCTCCTGGACCGGAACCCCGTAGAAGTCCGCCAGCTCGGCAAGACGCTGCACGGTGACGGCGCGGTCGCCGCGCTCGTACGAACCGACCACGACCGCCTTCCAGCGGCCCTGCGACTTCTCCTCCACGCCATGGAGGGAAAGGCCCTGCTGGGTGCGGATCGCGCGGAGCTTGGCCCCGAGCTGTTTGGCGTATTCGCTGGACATATAGCTCCCCGGACGCTGTATCAACGTGCGGCTCCGCCGCGCGGCTGGTGACTCACTGTGAGGTTACGCAGCGTTACACTCCCCCGTCAAGCCGAAGGATTTTCGACCGCTCCCGGGCGGGCGTCACGGCGGGGTGGCTCAAACCGATGTGATCAGCGGCGTCGCGGGGCTGGTACCGTTGATGGCGCAAATCCGACGTCCTTTAATGATCCGTCCCGTGAGGCGGAGAAGGAGGTCCGTTTCCCATGGACACTCAGCACGACAAGCAGCACGACGAAGCCGAAGCGCGGCCCGTTCTGGAGGCGCCCGACATCGCGCGGGTGCTGACCCGCATCGCCCACGAGATCGTCGAACGCGCCAAGGGCGCCGACGACGTGGTGCTCCTCGGCATTCCGACCCGCGGCGTCTTCCTGGCCCGCAGGCTGGCCGACAAGCTCGAAGAGATCACCGACCGCAAGATCCCGGTCGGATCCCTCGACATCACGATGTACCGCGACGACCTGCGCATGCATCCGCCGCGCGCGCTGGCCCGCACCGAGATCCCCGGTGACGGCATCGACGGCCGTCTCGTCGTCCTCGTCGACGACGTGCTCTTCTCCGGCCGCACCATCCGCGCCGCGCTCGACGCGCTGAACGACATCGGACGCCCGCGCGCCGTGCAGCTCGCCGTCCTCGTCGACCGGGGCCACCGCGAACTGCCCATCCGCGCCGACTACGTCGGCAAGAACCTCCCCACGTCGTTGCGGGAGACGGTCAAGGTCCAGCTCGCCGAGGAGGACGGTCGCGACACCGTGCTGCTCGGTGCCAAGCGGACCTCCCCGGGCGAGCGCCAGTAGCACTCCGGCCCACGCCGCGATGTGCGCTCCCGCGCGCCCGCATGCCCGAATCCTCCCTGAACTTCCTTACGGAGCCTGACAGATGCAGCGTCATCTCATCTCGGCCGCCGACCTCACCCGCGACGACGCCGTCCTGATCCTCGACACCGCCGAGGAGATGGCCCGGGTCGCCGACCGGCCGATCAAGAAACTGCCGACCCTGCGCGGCCGCACCGTCGTCAACCTCTTCTTCGAGGACTCGACCCGTACCCGGATCTCCTTCGAGGCCGCCGAGAAGCGCCTCTCCGCGGACGTCATCAACTTCACCGCCAAGGGATCGAGCGTCTCCAAGGGCGAGTCCCTCAAGGACACCGCCCAGACCCTGGAGGCGATGGGCGTCGATGCCGTCGTCATCCGGCACGGCGCCTCGGGAGCCCCCTACCGGCTCGCCACCTCCGGCTGGATCGACGCCGCCGTCATCAACGCGGGCGACGGCACCCACCAGCACCCCACGCAGGCCCTGCTCGACGCCTTCACCATGCGCCGCCGGCTCGTCGGCCGGGACGCCGGACTCGGCCAGGACCTGTCCGGCAAGCACATCACGATCGTCGGCGACGTCCTGCACAGCCGCGTCGCCCGCTCCAACGTCGACCTGCTGCACACCCTCGGGGCCGAGGTCACCCTCGTCGCGCCGCCCACCCTGGTGCCGGTCGGCGTCGAGAACTGGCCCTGCGAGATCTCGTACGACCTCGACAGCACCCTCTCCAAGTCCGACGCCGTGATGATGCTGCGCGTGCAGCGCGAGCGGATGAACGCGGCGTTCTTCCCGACCGAGCGCGAGTACTCGCGTCGCTACGGGCTCGACGGCGAGCGCATGGCGAGAATGCCGGAGCACGCCATCGTGATGCACCCCGGCCCGATGGTCCGCGGCATGGAGATCACCGCCGAGGTCGCCGACTCCGAGCGCTGCACCGTCGTCGAGCAGGTCGCCAACGGTGTCTCCATCCGCATGGCCGTCCTGTACCTGCTCCTGGGCGGCAACGAGCCCGCCGTCACCCACACCCGTACCGAGGAGAAGTAAGACCATGAGCAAGATCCTTATCCGTGGTGCGCGGGTGCTCGGCGGCGAGCCGCAGGACGTCCTGATCGACGGCGAGGTGATCGAGGCCGTCGGCACCGGGCTGTCCGCCGAGGGCGCGGAGGTCGTGGAGGCCGTCGGCAAGGTGCTGCTGCCGGGGCTGGTCGACCTGCACACGCATCTGCGCGAGCCCGGCCGCGAGGACTCCGAGACCGTGCTGACCGGCACCCGGGCGGCGGCGAGCGGCGGCTTCACGGCCGTGTTCGCCATGGCCAACACCTTCCCGGTCGCCGACACCGCCGGTGTGGTCGAGCAGGTCTACCGGCTCGGCCAGGAACACGGCTACTGCGACGTGCAGCCGATCGGCGCCGTCACCGTCGGCCTGGAGGGCAAGAAGCTCGCCGAGCTCGGCGCCATGCACGAGTCCGCCGCCGGCGTCACGGTCTTCTCCGACGACGGCAAGTGCGTCGACGACGCGGTGATCATGCGCCGCGCGCTGGAGTACGTGAAGGCCTTCGGCGGTGTCGTCGCCCAGCACGCCCAGGAGCCCCGCCTCACCGAGGGCGCCCAGATGAACGAGGGCGTCGTCTCCGCCGAGCTCGGACTCGGCGGCTGGCCGGCGGTGGCCGAGGAGTCGATCATCGCCCGGGACGTCCTGCTCGCCGAGCACGTCGGCTCCCGCGTCCACATCTGCCACCTGTCGACCGCCGGCTCCGTCGAGATCGTCCGCTGGGCAAAGTCCCGCGGCATCGACGTCACCGCCGAGGTCACCCCGCACCACCTGCTCCTGACCGACGAGCTGGTGCGGTCGTACAACCCGGTCTACAAGGTCAACCCGCCGCTGCGCACCGAACGCGACGTCATGGCGCTGCGCGAGGCGCTGGCCGACGGCACGATCGACATCGTCGCCACCGACCACGCGCCGCACCCGCACGAGGACAAGGACTGCGAGTGGGCCGCCGCCGCCATGGGCATGGTCGGCCTTGAGACCGCGCTGTCCGTCGTCCAGCAGACGATGATCGAGACCGGACTGCTCGACTGGGCCGGCGTCGCCGACCGCATGTCCGTGAAGCCCGCCGCGATCGGCCGGGCCACCGGCCACGGACGTCCCGTCTCGGCAGGTGAGCCCGCCAACCTCACGCTCGTCGACACGGCATACCGTGGGAGCGTGGACCCCGCTGGCTTCGCCTCGCGCAGCCGCAACACCCCCTACGAGGGCCGTGAGCTGCCGGGCCGGGTCACCCACACCTGGCTGCGGGGCAAGGCCACCCTCGTCGACGGGAAGCTCGCGTGACACCTCACCTCTCCATCGCCGCCGCCCAGAAGTCCGCGGAAGTGACCGACTGGTCCGCCCGGATCGGCTGGCTCGTCGGCCTCGCCCTCTTCGTCGCGCTCGTCTACTGGCTGATGCGCGAGGGCTGGAAGTGGCGCGGCACCCTCCAGGGCGACCTGCCCGAGCTCCCCACCGCGCCGGAAGACACCGGCCCGGCCAGACTGAGCATGAGCGGCCGCTACCACGGCTCCACCACCGCCGGGCAGTGGCTCGACCGCATCGTGGCGCACGGCCTGGGCACCCGCAGCCGGGCCGAGCTCACCCTGACGGACGCGGGTCTCGACGTCGTACGCCCCGGAGCGCACGACTTCTTCATCCCGGCCGCGCAGCTTCGCGAGGCCCGGCTCGACAAGGGCATCGCGGGCAAGGTCCTCACCGAGGGCGGACTCCTCGTGGTGACCTGGGCGCACGGCGACCGGCTCCTCGACTCCGGATTCCGCTCGGACCGCGCGGCCGAGCACAACGAATGGGCCGACACCCTGAACGACATGATCAACAAGACGGAAACGGAAGGCGCACGATGACGACCTCCACTCAGGGGAACGCCTCACAGAGGGAGAAGGCGCTTCCCGCCGTACTCGTCCTGGAGGACGGCCGGGTCTTCCGCGGCCGCTCCTACGGGGCCGTGGGGGCGACCTTCGGCGAAGCGGTGTTCTCCACCGGCATGACCGGCTACCAGGAGACCCTCACCGACCCGTCCTACCACCGCCAGGTCGTCGTGATGACCGCCCCGCACGTCGGCAACACCGGCGTCAACGACGAGGACCCCGAGTCGCGGCGGATCTGGGTCGCCGGATACGTCGTCCGCGACCCCGCGCGCGTGTCCTCCAACTGGCGCTCGCGCCGCTCGCTCGACGAGGAACTGCGCAACCAGGGTGTCGTCGGCATCAGCGGCATCGACACCCGCGCCCTGACCCGCCACCTGCGCGAGCGCGGCGCCATGCGCGTCGGCATCTTCTCCGGCAACGCGCTGCCCGACGCGGGCACCATGCTCGCCGAGGTGCGCCAGGCGCCCGAGATGAAGGGCGCGAACCTCGCCGCCGAGGTCGCCACCAAGGAGACGTACGTCGTCCCCGCCATCGGCCCCGACGGCGAAGCCGTCCCGGTCGGCAAGGCGAAGTTCACCGTCGCCGCCGTCGACCTGGGCATCAAGGGCATGACCCCGCACCGGATGGCCGAACGCGGCATCGAGGTGCACGTCCTGCCCGCGACGGCCACCGCCGAGGACATCTACGCCGTGAACCCGGACGGCGTCTTCTTCTCCAACGGCCCCGGTGACCCGGCCACCGCCGACGGTCCCGTCGCCGTCATGAAGGAAGTCCTCGCCCGCAGGACCCCGCTCTTCGGCATCTGCTTCGGCAACCAGATCCTCGGCCGCGCCCTCGGCTTCGGCACGTACAAGCTGAAGTACGGCCACCGCGGCATCAACCAGCCCGTGCAGGACCGCACCACCGGCAAGGTCGAGGTCACCGCGCACAACCACGGCTTCGCCGTCGACGCCCCGCTCGACGAGGTCTCCCAGACCCCCTTCGGCCGCGTCGAGGTCTCCCACGTCTGCCTCAACGACAACGTGGTGGAGGGCCTCCAGCTGCTCGACCAGCCGGCCTTCAGCGTCCAGTACCACCCCGAAGCGGCGGCGGGGCCGCACGACGCCGCCTACCTGTTCGACCGCTTCACGTCTTTGATGGAAACAGTCCCGATGGAGGGCCAGCGTGCCTAAGCGCACCGATATCCAGTCCGTCCTGGTCATCGGCTCCGGCCCGATCGTCATCGGCCAGGCCGCCGAGTTCGACTACTCCGGCACCCAGGCGTGCCGCGTCCTGCGCGCCGAGGGCCTGCGGGTCATCCTCGTCAACTCCAACCCGGCGACGATCATGACCGACCCGGAGATCGCCGACGCCACCTACGTCGAGCCGATCACCCCCGAGTTCGTCGAGAAGATCATCGCCAAGGAGCGCCCCGACGTCCTGCTGCCGACGCTCGGCGGCCAGACGGCCCTCAACACCGCGATCTCCATGCACGAGCAGGGTGTGCTGGAGAAGTACGGCGTCGAACTGATCGGCGCCAACATCGAGGCGATCAACAAGGGCGAGGACCGCGAGCTCTTCAAGGGTGTCGTCGAGGCCGTCCGCGAGAAGATCGGCCACGGCGAGTCCGCCCGGTCGGTCATCTGCCACACCATGGACGACGTCATCCAGGGCGTCGACACACTCGGCGGCTACCCCGTCGTCGTCCGCCCCTCCTTCACCATGGGCGGCGCCGGCTCCGGCTTCGCCCACGACGAGGACGAGCTGCGCCGCATCGCCGGCCAGGGCCTCACGCTCTCCCCGACCACCGAGGTGCTCCTGGAGGAGTCCATCCTCGGCTGGAAGGAGTACGAGCTGGAGCTGATGCGCGACAAGAACGACAACGTCGTGGTCGTCTGCTCCATCGAGAACTTCGACCCGATGGGCGTCCACACCGGCGACTCCATCACCGTCGCCCCGGCCATGACGCTCACCGACCGCGAGTACCAGCGGCTGCGCGACATCGGCATCGCGATCATCCGCGAGGTCGGCGTCGACACCGGCGGCTGCAACATCCAGTTCGCGGTCAACCCCGAAGACGGCCGCATCATCGTCATCGAGATGAACCCGCGCGTCTCGCGGTCCTCGGCGCTCGCCTCCAAGGCGACCGGCTTCCCGATCGCCAAGATCGCCGCCAAGCTCGCCGTCGGCTACACGCTCGACGAGATCCCGAACGACATCACCGAGAAGACCCCGGCCTCCTTCGAGCCGACCCTCGACTACGTCGTCGTGAAGGCCCCGCGCTTCGCCTTCGAGAAGTTCCCCTCCGCCGACTCCACCCTCACGACCACCATGAAGTCGGTCGGCGAGGCCATGGCGATCGGCCGCAACTTCACCGAGGCGCTGCAGAAGGCGCTGCGCTCGCTGGAGAAGAAGGGCAGCCAGTTCACGTTCGTGGGCGAACCCGGTGACAAGGCCGCGCTGCTGCGCGAGGCCGTCCGCCCCACGGACGGCCGCATCAACTCCGTCATGCAGGCCATCCGCGCGGGCGCCACCCCCGAGGAGGTCTTCGAGTCCACGAAGATCGACCCGTGGTTCGTCGACCAGCTCTTCCTGATCAAGGAGACCGCGGACGAGCTGGCCGCCGCCGACAAGCTCTACCCCGAGCTGCTCGCCGAGGCCAAGCGGCACGGCTTCTCCGACGCCCAGATCGCCGAGATCCGCGGGCTGCGCGAGGACGTCGTCCGCGAGGTGCGGCACGCGCTGGGCGTGCGCCCGGTCTACAAGACGGTCGACACCTGCGCCGCCGAGTTCGCCGCGAACACGCCGTACTTCTACTCCTCCTACGACGAGGAGACCGAGGTCGCGCCCCGCGAGAAGCCCGCGGTGATCATCCTGGGCTCCGGCCCGAACCGCATCGGCCAGGGCATCGAGTTCGACTACTCCTGCGTCCACGCCTCCTTCGCGCTCAGCGAGGCGGGCTACGAGACCGTGATGGTCAACTGCAACCCCGAGACCGTCTCCACGGACTACGACACCTCCGACCGCCTGTACTTCGAGCCGCTGACGCTGGAAGACGTGCTGGAGATCGTCCACGCGGAGTCGCTGGCCGGTCCGATCGCCGGTGTGATCGTGCAGCTCGGCGGCCAGACCCCGCTCGGCCTGGCACAGGCGCTCAAGGACAACGGCGTGCCGATCGTGGGCACCCCGCCCGAGGCGATCCACGCCGCCGAGGACCGCGGCGCCTTCGGGCGGGTCCTCGCGGAGGCGGGCCTGCCGGCCCCCAAGCACGGCACCGCCACCACCTTCGCCGAGGCCAAGGCCATCGCCGACGAGATCGGCTACCCCGTCCTGGTCCGGCCCTCGTACGTCCTCGGCGGCCGCGGCATGGAGATCGTGTACGACGAGACGCGGCTGTCCTCGTACATCGCCGAGTCGACCGAGATCAGCCCCTCCCGGCCGGTGCTCGTCGACCGCTTCCTCGACGACGCGATCGAGATCGACGTCGACGCGCTGTACGACGGCGAGGAGCTCTACCTCGGCGGCGTCATGGAGCACATCGAGGAGGCCGGCATCCACTCCGGCGACTCGGCGTGCGCCCTGCCCCCGATCACCCTCGGCGGCTTCGACATCAAGCGGCTGCGCGCCTCGACCGAGGCCATCGCCAAGGGCGTCGGCGTCCGCGGCCTGATCAACATCCAGTTCGCGATGGCCGGGGACATCCTCTACGTCCTCGAGGCCAACCCGCGCGCCTCGCGCACCGTCCCCTTCACCTCGAAGGCGACCGCGGTGCCGCTCGCGAAGGCCGCTGCCCGCATCTCGCTGGGCGCGACCGTCGCCGAGCTGCGCGCCGAGGGCCTGCTTCCGGCGAACGGCGACGGCGGCACGCTGCCGCTCGACGCGCCGATCTCCGTCAAGGAGGCCGTCATGCCGTGGTCGCGCTTCCGCGACATCCACGGCCGCGGCGTCGACACGGTGCTCGGCCCAGAGATGCGCTCCACCGGCGAGGTCATGGGCATCGACTCGGTGTTCGGCACCGCGTACGCCAAGTCGCAGGCCGGCGCGTACGGCCCGCTGCCCACCAAGGGCCGCGCCTTCATCTCGGTCGCCAACCGCGACAAGCGCTCGATGATCTTCCCGGCGCGTGAACTCGTCGCCCACGGCTTCGAGCTGATGGCCACCTCCGGCACGGCCGAGGTGCTCAAGCGCAACGGCATCCACGCCACGATCGTGCGCAAGCAGAGCGAGGGCGAGGGCCCGAACGGCGAGAAGACCATCGTCCAGCTCATCCACGACGGCGAGGTCGACCTCATCGTCAACACCCCGTACGGCACCGGCGGCCGCCTCGACGGCTACGAGATCCGCACCGCGGCCGTGGCCCGCTCGGTCCCGTGCCTGACGACGGTGCAGGCGCTCGCCGCCGCCGTCCAGGGCATCGACGCGCTCAACCACGGAGACGTGGGCGTGCGCTCGCTCCAGGAACACGCCGAGCATCTGACCGCGGCGCGCGACTAGCGGCCCCGAGGGGGACACCGGAAACGGTGTCCCCCTCTTCATGCGGCCCCCTGCCCCTTCAAGAGGCGCCCCTCACCGGGCTCTTTCGAGGACATGATCATGTACAAGCTCTTCTTCGACCTGGTCTTCAAGCGGATGGACCCGGAGCAGGCCCACCACCTCGCCTTCCGCTGGATCCGGCTCGTCGCCCGTGTTCCCGTCCTGCGCACCTTCGTCGCCGCCGTGCTCGCGCCCCGCCACAAGGAGCTGCGCACCGAGGCGCTCGGCCTGCGCATGCACGGGCCCTTCGGCCTCGCGGCGGGCTTCGACAAGAACGCCGTGGCCATCGACGGGATGTCGATGCTCGGTTTCGACCACATCGAGATCGGCACGGTCACCGGGGAGCCCCAGCCGGGCAACCCCAAGAAGCGGCTGTTCCGCCTCGTGCCGGACCGCGCGCTGATCAACCGCATGGGATTCAACAACGAGGGCTCCGCGGCCGTCTCCGAGCGCCTGGCGGCCCGTACGCCCGTGTTCAGGACCGTCGTGGGCGTCAACATCGGCAAGACCAAGACCGTCCCCGAGGCGGAGGCCGTCGGCGACTACGTGAAGTCCACCGAGCGCCTCGCCCGGCACGCCGACTACCTCGTCGTGAACGTGTCGTCCCCGAACACCCCCGGCCTGCGCAACCTCCAGGCCACCGAGGCACTGCGTCCGCTGCTCAGCGCGGTGCGCGAGGCCGCCGACCGCGCCGTCACGGACCGGCGCGTCCCGCTGCTCGTCAAGATCGCGCCCGACCTCGCCGACGAGGACGTCGACGCGGTCGCCGACCTCGCCGTCGAACTCGGCCTGGACGGGATCATCGCCACGAACACCACCATCGCCCGCGAGGGACTCGGGCTGACGTCCGACCCCTCCGTGGTGAAGGAGACCGGCGGTCTCTCCGGCGCGCCGCTCAAGGCACGCTCCCTGGAGGTCCTGAGGCGCCTCTACGCGCGCGTGGGCGACCGGATCACCCTGGTGGGCGTCGGCGGCGTAGAGAACGCCGAGGACGCCTGGCAGCGCATCCTGGCCGGCGCCACGCTGGTCCAGGGCTACAGCGCCTTCATCTACGAAGGCCCCTTCTGGGGCCGCGCCGTCCACAAGGGACTCGCCGCCCGCCTGCGGACGAGCCCGTACGCCACCCTCGCCGACGCGGTCGGCGCCGACGTGAGGAAGCCCGTATGAGCCTGGAACCCTTCGGCGCGCGCCTTCGCCGCGCCATGGACGAGCGCGGTCCCCTGTGCGTGGGCATCGACCCGCACGCCTCCCTGCTCGCCGACTGGGGGCTCGGCGACGACATCGCGGGCCTGGAGCGCTTCAGCCGTACGGTCGTCGAGGCGCTCGCCGAGCGCGTCGCCGTCCTCAAGCCGCAGAGCGCGTTCTTCGAGCGGTTCGGCTCGCGCGGGATCGCCGTCCTGGAGAAGTCCGTCGAACAGGCACGGGCGGCCGGCGCGCTGGTCGTGATGGACGCCAAGCGCGGCGACATCGGCTCGACCATGGCCGCGTACGCCGAGACCTTCCTGCGCAAGGACGCGCCGCTCTTCTCGGACGCGCTGACGGTGTCGCCCTATCTCGGCTACGGCTCGCTGAAGCCCGCGGTGGAGCTGGCGCGCGAGAGCGGGGCCGGGCTCTTCGTGCTCGCGCTCACCTCCAACCCGGAGGGCGGCGAGGTGCAGCACGCCGTGCGCGCGGACGGACGGAACGTCGGAGCGACGATGCTCGGGCATCTGGCCGCGGAGAACGCGGACGAGAGGCCGCTCGGGTCCTTCGGGGCGGTCGTCGGCGCGACCCTGGGCGATCTCTCCTCCTACGACCTGGAGATCAACGGCCCGCTCCTCGCGCCCGGCATCAGTGCCCAGGGAGCGACCGCGGCCGATCTGGCGGGCGTCTTCGGGTCCGCCGTGCGCAACGTCGTCCCGAACGTGAGCCGGGGTGTTCTGCGTCACGGTCCCGACGTCATGGCCCTGCGGGAGTCGGCCGAGGGGTTCGCGGAGGAGATCAGGGCGGCCGTCGCGGCGGCCTGAGCGTTCCGACAGCCGTTCGAGAGGCCTCCGAGGAGTGCCTTCGGGAGTCCCCAAGTCTGGATACACCCTCAAATCCGGGGAGGTATGTCGTAAATGTCGGGCTCCAGGGAGGCTGACCAGGACTTTTCCTCTGTTCTCGCTGACTCCGGCGCACTTGCCCGCTAGTCTCCGTCGAGTGGGAGCGCCTCCCGGGCCGTCAAGGCAGCAGGGAGAACGGGCGAGCATGTTGCCCGGGGCTCCTCGGTGTGGGGCGACTAGGTTCCGCACCGGTCCCTATCCGACAGTTCGACATCCGAGGTGACGTAGGCGTGGCTCTTCCGCCCCTTACCCCTGAACAGCGCGCAGCCGCGCTCGAAAAGGCCGCCGCGGCTCGCCGGGAGCGGGCCGAGGTCAAGAATCGACTCAAGCACTCCGGCGCCTCTCTTCACGAGGTCATCAAGCAGGGCCAGGAGAACGACGTCGTCGGCAAGATGAAGGTCTCCGCTCTCCTGGAGTCCCTGCCGGGCGTGGGCAAGGTCCGCGCCAAGCAGATCATGGAGCGACTCGGGATCTCCGAGAGCCGCCGCGTTCGCGGTCTCGGCTCGAACCAGATCGCCTCTTTGGAGCGCGAGTTCGGTGGTTCCGGCGCCTGAGTCCTGGACACACCAGGATTGCTGGAATAATCGCTGCATGGCTGTAACACCCCGGGGGACGTCCCCCGTACCCCCGGACGCACGTCCGCGGCTGACCGTGCTCTCCGGCCCCTCGGGGGTCGGCAAGAGCACGGTCGTCGCTCATATGCGCAAAGCACACCCCGAGCTCTGGCTCTCGGTGTCGGCGACGACCCGCAAGCCGCGCCCCGGTGAGAAGCACGGAGTCCACTACTTCTTCGTCTCCGACGACGAGATGGACAAGCTGATCGCCAACGGTGAGCTCCTGGAGTGGGCCGAATTCGCCGGCAACCGCTACGGCACCCCGCGTGCCGCGGTGATGGAGCACCTGGAGTCGGGCAAGCCGGTCCTCCTGGAGATCGACCTCCAGGGCGCGCGGCAGGTCCGCGAGTCCATGCGGGACGCGCTCCTCGTGTTCCTGGCCCCGCCCTCCTGGGAGGAACTGGTGCGCAGGCTCACCGGTCGGGGCACCGAACCGCCCGAGGTGATCGAGCGCCGCCTGGAGGCGGCCAAGGTCGAACTCGCCGCCGAGCCGGAGTTCGATGTCACCCTGGTCAACACCTCCGTCGAGGACGTGGCGCGCGAGCTGCTAGCCTTGGTGGAAGTTGTTTGATCTTTCAGGTCAATTTCCACCTTTCGGAAGGCAGAGCGTGTCCTCTTCCATCACTGCTCCCGAGGGCATCATCAACCCTCCGATCGACGAGCTCCTCGAGGCCACCGACTCGAAGTACAGCCTCGTGATCTACGCGGCCAAGCGAGCCCGTCAGATCAACGCGTACTACTCGCAGCTCGGCGAGGGCCTCCTCGAGTACGTCGGTCCGCTCGTCGACACCCACGTCCACGAGAAGCCGCTGTCGATCGCCCTGCGCGAGATCAACGCGGGTCTGCTGACCTCCGAGGCCGTCGAAGGCCCCGCTCAGTAGTCATTACATGCTCATCCCAGGCCCGGCGGCGCGACCGCCGGGCCTGTGGTGTGTCATGGAGTCGTACGTTTCCGAGCCCGGGGAGAGACGGTGTCCAAGCCCAAGGTCGTTCTGGGGGTCAGCGGTGGCATCGCCGCCTACAAGGCCTGTGAGCTGCTGCGACGACTGACCGAGTCGGGTCACGACGTACGTGTCGTGCCCACCGCCTCCGCGCTGAACTTCGTCGGCGCCGCCACCTGGTCCGCGCTCTCGGGCCACCCCGTGTCCACCGAGGTCTGGTCGGACGTCCACGAGGTCCCGCACGTCCGTATCGGGCAGCACGCCGACCTCGTGGTGGTCGCCCCCGCGACGGCCGACATGCTCGCCAAGGCCGCCCACGGGCTGGCCGACGACCTCCTCACCAACACCCTGCTCACCGCCCGCTGCCCGGTCGTGTTCGCACCCGCCATGCACACCGAGATGTGGGAGCACCCGGCGACCCGGGAGAACGTGGCGACCCTGCGGCGCCGCGGCGCCGTCGTCATCGAGCCCGCCGTGGGGCGCCTGACCGGCGTCGACACCGGCAAGGGGCGGCTGCCCGACCCGGGGGAGATCTTCGAGATCTGCCGCCGTGTCCTCGCCCGCGGTGTCACCGAGCCGGATCTCGCCGGACGGCATGTCGTCGTCAGCGCCGGCGGCACCCGTGAGCCCCTCGACCCGGTCCGCTTCCTCGGCAACCGCTCCTCCGGCAAGCAGGGCTACGCGCTCGCCCGTACGGCCGTCGCGCGCGGGGCCAGGGTCACCCTGATCGCCGCGAACACGGGTCTGCCGGACCCGGCCGGGGTCGACGTGATCCAGGTCGGCACCGCCGTGCAGATGCGCGAAGCCGTGCTGAAGGCGGTTTCGGACGCCGACGCCGTGGTCATGGCGGCCGCGGTCGCGGACTTCCGCCCCGGCACCTACGCGGCCGGGAAGATCAAGAAGAAGGACGGCGCGGAGCCGGAACCCATCGTTCTGGTCCGTAATCCGGACATCCTCGCGGAGATCTCCGCGGACCGCGCGCGCCCCGGCCAGGTCGTGGTGGGATTCGCCGCCGAGACCGACGACGTCCTGTCCAACGGACGGACGAAGCTGGAGCGCAAGGGCTGCGATCTGCTGGTGGTGAACGAGGTGGGGGAGCGCAAGACCTTCGGTTCCGAGGAGAACGAGGCGGTGGTGCTCGGAGCCGACGGGAGTGAGACCGCGGTGCCCTACGGACCCAAGGAAGCCTTGGCCGAGACGGTGTGGGACCTGGTGACACGCCGCCTGGTGTGAAACCTCTCCCGTCGCACCTGTCACACAAATCGCGCAAAATCGGGCGTGGCGACCCTGGCGGAGACCCATGGCCATGGCGCAGAATGCCCGTGCCGCAGGTCACAGGCCTTCCGAGAGGCGAGACAGGGGTCCCGCGGCCGAGTGCGACCGATAAACTGTTCTTGGACGACGCCGGGCGCAGCCCCCGGCCGTCCACCAATGATCAGCCAGCAGCCGCTGCAACCACAGGGAGCGTTGTGTCCCGTCGCCTGTTCACCTCGGAGTCCGTGACCGAGGGTCACCCCGACAAGATCGCTGACCAGATCAGCGACACCATTCTCGATGCCCTCCTGCGCGAGGACCCGACGTCCCGGGTCGCCGTGGAGACGCTCATCACCACCGGCCTGGTGCACGTGGCCGGAGAGGTCACGACCAAGGCGTACGCGCCGATCGCCCAGCTCGTCCGCGACAAGATCCTGGAGATCGGCTACGACTCGTCGAAGAAGGGCTTCGACGGGGCGTCCTGCGGCGTGTCGGTGTCGATCGGTTCCCAGTCCCCGGACATCGCCCAGGGTGTCGACACGGCGTACGAGTCCCGTGTCGAGGGCGACGAGGACGAGCTGGACAGGCAGGGCGCGGGCGACCAGGGCCTGATGTTCGGGTACGCCACCGACGAGACCCCGAACCTGATGCCGCTCCCGATCCACCTCGCGCACCGGCTCGCGCGCCGGCTGTCCGACGTCCGCAAGAACGGGACCATCCCGTACCTGCGCCCCGACGGCAAGACCCAGGTCACCATCGAGTACGACGGCGACAAGGCGGTCCGTCTGGACACCGTCGTCGTGTCCTCGCAGCACGCCTCGGACATCGACCTGGACTCCCTGCTCGCTCCCGACATCCGCGAGTTCGTGGTGGAGCCCGAGCTGAAGGCTCTCCTGGACGACGGCATCAAGCTGGAGACCGAGGGCTACCGCCTGCTGGTGAACCCGACCGGCCGCTTCGAGATCGGCGGCCCGATGGGCGACGCCGGCCTCACCGGCCGCAAGATCATCATCGACACGTACGGCGGCATGGCCCGCCACGGCGGCGGCGCCTTCTCCGGCAAGGACCCGTCCAAGGTCGACCGCTCCGCCGCCTACGCGATGCGCTGGGTCGCCAAGAACGTCGTCGCCGCGGGCCTCGCCTCGCGCTGCGAGGTCCAGGTCGCGTACGCGATCGGCAAGGCCGAGCCGGTGGGCCTGTTCGTCGAGACCTTCGGCACCGCCAAGGTGGACGCCGAGAAGATCGAGACCGCCATCACGGACGTCTTCGACCTCCGCCCGGCGGCCATCATCCGCGACCTCGACCTGCTCCGTCCGATCTACTCCCAGACCGCCGCCTACGGCCACTTCGGCCGTGAGCTGCCCGACTTCACGTGGGAGCGGACGGACCGGGTGGACGCGCTGCGCAAGGCCGCCGGCCTGTAGTCCGCGAAGGCTTCGTCAAGGCCGTGTGTGGGCCGCGGACCCCCGCCGCCGGCGGGTGGGCCCGGGGGAGAGGTGAGGCGTTTGCGGGGGGGGGGTGGGGGGGTTGGGGGGGGGGGGGCGTGTCTGTGTCGCCGCCCTGTCGCGGCGGGGTGTGGGGCCGGCCCCCGCGTCTCCGCCGTACCGAATCTGACG
>NZ_JBHYXD010000076.1:15495-44095 GCF_042751995.1 Streptomyces sp. NPDC059371
GGCGGGGGGTGGGGGCGGTGGGGGGGGGTGGGGGGGCCCCCGCGGCGGCGGTGGGTGCGGGGGTGGGTGAGTGCGGGGGGGGGCGGCCGGCCCCCGGGGGGGGGTGCCGGGCCTCACGGCTGTGCGGAAGAGCGGTGGCCGGGGGAAGGCTGTGGCCGTGCCGGGCCTGCCGGGGAAATGAGGTGGCCGGTCCGGGCCGGGGTTCGTACGCTGATGATCTCCCGGTGCGAAGGCCGCGGTTACTTCGGTGGAGTACGCCCATGGCGTGCGGTGAATCTGGAACACGTACCGCTGCCGTCCTGATCTCGGGAGACTCCGCGCCGCCCGGCCCGGTGCGATGGCCTCGGATACTTCCGGTGATGTCCCCTCGCAGGTTCGAATCCTGCTGCCGGTCCCGACCGGTATGGCCGAGCGGCCCAAGGCAGAAGCGCCTTCACGGCGTTCGCGATCCGTGGCCGGCCTGATCTCGGGCGGGCGGCGCTGTCAGTGCGGTCTGGTAGGAATACTGCTGTGAGCAGCGCGAACGGGCGATCCGACGACAGCGCGGGCGGCGCGGAAGGCGCACCGCCCGAGCAGCTTGCGCTGATCCGGGAGGCCGTGCGGCAGGCCAAGGCGCCGAAGGCGAAGCCGCGGACCTGGCGGGGTGCCCCGCTGGCGAAGGACCTGCCCGTGGCGCGGGTGCTCGTCGACAAGGGTGTGCTGCATCTCGACCGCTACTTCGACTACGCCGTGCCCGAGGACCTGGACGAGGCCGCGCAGCCGGGCGTGCGGGTGCGGGTCCGCTTCGGCGCCGGCGGACGCAACGTGCGGGACGGGCGGCGCGAGGGCGGCGGTCTCATCGACGGATATCTCGTCGAGCGGGTCGCCGAGTCCGACTACTCCGGACCGCTGGCCGCCCTCGCCCAGGTCGTCTCGCCCGAACCCGTCCTCGGACCCGAACTGCTGGGTCTGGCCCGTGCCGTCGCCGACCGGTACGCGGGATCGCTGGCCGACGTGCTCCAGCTCGCCGTGCCGCCCCGGCACGCCCGTGCCGAGGCGCGGGAGTCGCCCGCGCCCCCGCCTCCGCCCGCCGCACCCGACCCCGGGACCTGGCGGCGGTACGGACGAGGGGCCGACTTCCTCGCCTCGCTCGCCTCCGGCGGCGCGCCGCGCGCCGTGTGGACGGCGCTGCCCGGCCCCGAGTGGGCCGAGGAGATCGCCCGCGCGGTGCAGGCGACGCTGGCCTCCGGGCGCGGGGCGCTCGTCGTCGTACCGGCGGGCCGGCCCGCCTCCCGCGGCGACGCGGCACTCAAGGCTCTGGTGGGGGAGGGGCAGCACGCCGTGCTCACGGCGGACGCCGGACCGGAGCGGCGCTATCGCGACTGGCTCGCCGTACGGCGCGGGTCCGTTCGCGCGGTGGTCGGCACCCGGGCCGCCATGTTCGCTCCCGTACGGAACCTGGGCCTCATCGTCGTCTGGGACGACGGCGACGACGGACACAGCGACGACAACGCTCCCTTCCCGCATGTCCGGGAAGTGCTGGAGCTGCGCGCCTCGCGTGACAAGTGCGGCTTCCTGCTGGGGGGTTGGACGTGCACGGTGGAGGCGGCGCAACTGGTCGAGAGCGGCTGGGCGCTGCCGCTGGCCGCCGACCGGGAACAGGTGCGTACCGCCGCGCCGCTCGTGCGGACCGTCTCGGACGGCGATCTCGCCCGCGACGAGGCGGCGCGGGCCGCCCGGCTGCCGACGCTCGCCTGGCAGGTCGTCAGGGAGGGGCTGAAGCTGGGGCCCGTACTGGTCCAGGTGCCCCGGCGGGGCTATGTGCCCCGGATGACCTGCGCGCGGTGCCGGGAGCCCGCGCGATGCCGGCACTGCGTGGGGCCGCTGGAGGCGCAGGACGCCCAGGCGCTGCGCTGCGGCTGGTGCGGGCGGGATGAGACGGCCTGGCACTGCCAGGAGTGCGGCGGGTTCCGGCTGAGGGCGCAGGTCGTCGGCGCCCGGCGGACCGCCGAGGAGCTGGGGCGGGCGTTTCCGGCCGTGCCCGTGCGTACGTCCGGGCGCGAGCAGGTGCTGGACACGGTGTCCGCGACGCCCGCCCTGGTGGTCAGCACGCCGGGGGCCGAACCGGTCGCCGAGGGCGGGTACGCGGCGGCCCTGCTGCTCGACGGCTGGGCCATGCTCGGACGGCCCGATCTGCGGGCCGGCGAGGACGCGTTGCGCCGGTGGACGGCGGCCGCCGCGCTGGTCCGTCCGCAGGGGGCGGGCGGCACGGTCGTGGTCGTGGCGGAACCGACCCTGCGGCCCGTTCAGGCGCTCGTGCGGTGGGATCCGGTCGGGCACGCGGTGCGTGAACTCGCCGAGCGGGCCGAGCTGGGCTTTCCGCCCGTGTCCCGGATGGCGGCGGTGTCCGGTGCGCCGGAGGCGCTCGCCGGGTTCCTCGCGGCGGCCGAACTGCCGGGTGACGCCGAGGTGCTGGGGCCCGTACCGCTGCCGGCCGGTGAGGCGGGGCGGCCCCGTCGGCCCGGTGGACCGCCTCCCGGAGAACCCGGGGAGCGGGTGCTCATCCGGGTGCCCCCGGGCAGTGGCGCCGCTCTGGCGGCCGCGCTGAAGGGCGCGCAGGCGGCGCGTATGGCCCGCGGGGGCGGTGAGCCCGTACGCATCCGGATCGATCCGCCCGACATCGGGTGAGACACCGGTGGGGCGGCGCGGGGTCCGGGGCGCGGAGCACGTGACGCACGGGTGCCGCCGCGGACCGTGGGGTGACGAGGGTGTCATGGCCTTGCCTTGGCACGGTCGCTGGTTGTGCCGAGGTGTCATGGCCGTGTCTCGGCACGGTCGCTGGGTGTGCTGCGGTGTCATGGCCGTGTCTCCGCGCGGTCGGTGGGGCGGCGGCGGGGCGGTGACTCGCGTATCGGCGTGCAATGGGGACTGCCCCCCGGGACGCGGCGCCGGGAGGCAGTTGTCGTCTACGCGATCGGTCAGCCGTTGCGCGGGCCCGGGAAGGCCGTGGGCCTGGCTTCGTCGCGGAGTGTCGGGCTGCCGGCCGTCGGCTGGGTCGGCATGGAGCGGGCGGCGGGGACGGTCGGCACCGAGGGGATGGTGGTGTTGACGTTGATCGTGTGGGTGTCGACCGTCTCCGTGGCGCGCTCCGCCTCGGCCGCGGCCTGGGCGGCCGCGCGACGGGCTCCGTAACGCCGGTGCACCGCCTGCTTGGTGACCCCGAGTGCCGAGCCCACCGCGTCCCAGGAGAAGCCGAGGGAGCGGTCGAAGTCCACGGCGGCGGTGACCAGCGTCTCGACGCTGTCCCGCAGCTCCTGGGCGAGACGGACGGTCGGGGCGGGCGCGCGGCCGTAGACGACGAAGCCCGTGGAGGGGCCGGCGCGGCGCGGACGGTAGACG
Organism: Streptomyces sp. NPDC059371; assembly: GCF_042751995.1. Taxonomy (NCBI): domain Bacteria; kingdom Bacillati; phylum Actinomycetota; class Actinomycetes; order Kitasatosporales; family Streptomycetaceae; genus Streptomyces; species Streptomyces sp. NPDC059371. The sequence goes on from NZ_JBHYXD010000076.1 coordinate 18,874, forward strand.
TTGCCCAACTGGGCGGTGAGCGTGCGCAGTGCGTCCACCTGCCGACGGACCCGCTCGATGTCCCGCACCAGCAAGTGCAGGCTGGCCCGAGCCTGGGCGTCGTGGGTTGCATGGTCGGCCATGAACAAGCCTCTCGAACCGGCGTTGGAAGGGATCGGGCCGCTGGTGAGCGGCCCGCTGTGGTCAACTCTTTCTTGACCAACGCGTGGACGGGTGAGTGGTCACGGGTGCAAGGGCGCAAGAGCATATGAACGGGGCGTGTCCCGAGAAGTACGCCCCCCGTCGTGCCGTGGACGCGCCCCGTGCGCGGCCGGTCGGACACGGCCACCTGCGCCGACGCATGATCCGAACTCCGTGCGGGCCCGGGGACAGGGCCCCTTGGACAACCCCCGAGCCTCCGGGCCCCGGGCGGCATAGACTGGTGCGCTGCCCCGTGCTTCGCCTGAACCGGCACGCGCGCGGGGGATGGAAGTGCTCCCGCCCGAGAGGCCAACCGCCACCCATGAAGCTCGTCTTCGCAGGCACCCCCGAGGTCGCCGTTCCCGCCCTGGACGCCCTGATCGCCTCCGGGCGGCACGAGGTGGCCGCCGTCGTGACCCGGCCGGACGCGCCGGCCGGACGGGGGCGACGGCTCGTCGCGAGTCCGGTCGCCGAGCGGGCGGAGCAGGCCGGGATCGAGGTGCTCAAGCCCGCGAAGCCCCGGGACGAGGAATTCCTGGCCCGGCTGCGGGAGATCGGCCCGGACTGCTGTCCCGTCGTCGCGTACGGGGCACTGCTGCCCCGGGTCGCCCTCGACATCCCCGCCCAGGGCTGGGTCAACCTGCACTTCTCGCTGCTGCCCGCCTGGCGCGGCGCCGCCCCCGTCCAGCACGCGATCATGGCCGGCGACGAGATCACCGGCGCCACCACCTTCCTCATCGAGGAGGGCCTCGACTCCGGACCGGTGTACGGGACCGTCACCGAGGAGATCCGGCCCACCGACACCAGCGGGGACCTGCTCACGCGGCTCGCCTTCGCCGGGTCCGGGCTGCTCGCGGCGACGATGGACGGGATCGAGGACGGCACGCTCAAGGCCGTGCCGCAGCCGGCCGACGGCATCAGCACGGCGTCGAAGATCACCGTCGAGGACGCCCACATCGACTGGGCCGCCCCGGCGCTGCGCGTCGACCGCATGGTGCGCGGGTGCACGCCCGCCCCCGGCGCCTGGACCGTCTTCCGCGACGAGCGCCTCAAGCTCATCCAGGTCGCGACGGTGCCGGACCGTACGGACCTTGCCCCGGGCGAGCTGTCCGTCGCCAAGAACAACGTGTACGTGGGCACCGGTTCGTACGCCGTCGAACTGCTCTGGGTGCAGGCCCAGGGCAAGAAGCCGATGCGTGCCGCGGACTGGGCCCGCGGCGTACGCATCCCCTCCGGGGAGCGCCTCGGGGTCTGACCCGCATCGGAGTCTGCTCCGCGCCGACCCCCGCGCCGAGCGCCACGGCGGCTGTCGCGGCCCTTCGGTGAGCGCCGCGGGGTCCGGGCGGCCTCCTGGCGGGCGGCACCGGCTGGACGGCCTCCCGGCGGGCGCCCTGGGCCGGCAGGGGCTTGCGGAGAGCGCGTCCGAGACTGCCGAGGGCCTTCGGGCGTTGCCGCATGCCCTCGGGCCTGCGGCAGCCTCCGGTCCGGCGCGGTCATCCGTCGCGGCGCCCTCGCGGGGCCGGCGCGGGTCATCCGTCGAGTGGCCGCCCGTGTGCGCCGCAAGTCCCGCGGCGTACGCTGATAGACGCACCTTTTTCCTGGATCCGGAGCACCTTTTTCGTGAGTGAGCAGCCCAGTCGGCCGCAGAAGACCGGCAAGCCCTACCGCCGCCCCCAGAAGGACCCGGTCCGCATGCTCGCCTTCGAGGCGCTGCGGGCCGTGGACGAGCGGGACGCGTACGCGAACCTCGTCCTGCCGCCGCTGCTGCGCAAGGCGAGGCAGAAGGACGACTTCGACGCACGGGACGCCGCGCTCGCCACCGAGCTGGTGTACGGCACGCTGCGCCGCCAGGGCACGTACGACGCCGTCATCTCGGCGTGTGTCGACCGGCCTCTGCGGGAGGTCGACCCGCCGGTCCTCGACGTGCTCAGCCTCGGCGTCCATCAGCTCCTCGGCACCCGCATCCCGACGCACGCGGCCGTCTCCGCCTCGGTCGAGCTGGCCCGGGTGGTGCTCGGCGACGGGCGTGCCAAGTTCGTGAACGCCGTGCTGCGCAAGGTCGCGCGACAGGACCTCGACGCCTGGCTCGAACAGGTCGCGCCGCCCTACGACGCGGACCCCGAGGACCACCTCTCCGTCGTGCACTCGCACCCGCGCTGGGTCGTCTCGGCGCTGTGGGACTCGCTGGGCGGCGGCCGGGCCGGTATCGAGGACCTGCTGGAGGCCGACAACGAACGGCCCGAGGTGACCCTCGTCGCCCGGCCCGGACGCTCCACCGCCGATGAACTCCTCGGCGCCCTCGACGAGGACTCGGCGCTTCCCGGGCGCTGGTCCCCGTACGCCGTGCGGCTCACCGAGGGCGGCGAGCCGGGCGCCATCGACGCCGTACGGGAGGGCCGCGCGGGCGTCCAGGACGAGGGCAGCCAGCTCGTGGCGATCGCCCTGGCGAACGCGCCGCTCGACGGGCCCGACCGGGCCTGGCTGGACGGCTGCGCCGGACCCGGCGGCAAGGCCGCGATGCTGGCCGGCCTGGCCGCCCAGCGGGGAGCGACGCTGCTCGCCTCCGAGAAGCAGTTGCACCGCGCGGGCCTCGTCGCCAAGGCACTCGCCGGGAACCCGGGCCCCTACCAGGTCATCGCCGCCGACGGCACCCGCCCGCCGTGGCGGCCCGGCACGTTCGACCGGGTGCTCATGGACGTGCCCTGCACCGGCCTGGGCGCGCTGCGCCGCCGTCCCGAGGCTCGCTGGCGGCGCCGCCCCGAGGACCTCGACGGCTTCGGACCGCTCCAGCGGGGACTGCTGCGCACGGCGCTCGCGTCGGTGCGGGTCGGCGGTGTCGTCGGCTACGCGACCTGCTCGCCGCACCTCGCCGAGACCCGCGCGGTCGTCGACGACGTCCTCAAGCACTTCGAGGACGGCTCCGCCGAACTGCTCGACGCCCGCCCGCTGCTGCCCGGCGTACCGGCGCTCGGGGACGGCCCCGACGTCCAGCTCTGGCCGCACCTGCACGGGACGGACGCGATGTACCTGGCCCTGATCCGTCGGACGGCCTGACCCGAGGCCTCCGTCGGACGGGCTGACCCGAGGCCTCCGCCGACCCGACACCCGGCGGGTGTCGTCCGGATCGGTCCGGCAACCGGCCCCGGCCCCGGCCCTGGTCCACCCCGGTCCGCGCTCGCCCGTCAGTCGGGCGGCCGGGCCGGTCTCGTGGCGTCGCCCGTGTCGCCCGCATCGCCCGCGTCCCCGGCGTCGGGGGTTCCGGCGGTGGGCTCCGGGGTCCCCGCGAGCTCCCCGGGCCCGGTCGGCTCCGGTGCCTTCCCGGCCCGGGAGCCTCCGTCCTCGTGGGCGAGCCGGGCGGGCCACCACACCTTCGGGCCGACGTCGAGGAAGAGCGCGGTGACCAGCACCGAACGCACCACGAAGGTGTCCAGGAGCACGCCGAGCGCGACCGCGAAGCCGATCTCCGCGAACCCGACGATCGGCAGGGTGCCCAGTGCCGCGAACGTGCCCGCGAGGACCAGACCGGCCGAGGTGATCACCGCCCCGGTGGTGGCCAGGCCCGTCACCACGCCCCGCCGGGTGCCGTGATGGATCGCCTCCTCGCGGATCCGGGTGGTCAGGAAGATGTTGTAGTCGATGCCGAGTGCCACCAGGAACACGAACACGAACAGCGGGAACGCCACGTCCTCGCCCGCGTAGTCGAAGACGTGCCGGAAGGCCAGCGCGCTCACACCGAGCGCGGTCGCCAGCGACAGCACCACGGTCCCGATCAGCAGGAGCGGGGCGATCAGCGCGCGCAGCAGGACGCTCAGGACCAGCAGGACCACCACGAGGACGAGCGGGATGACCAGATAGTTGTCGTGCGTCTGGGCGGTCTCCATGTCCAGCAGGGCCGCCGAGCCGCCGCCCACCTTCGCGTCGGCACCCGGCACGGCGTGCACCGCGTCGCGGACCCGCTCCACGGTGTCCTTCGCCGCCGTGCTGTCGGCGGGGGCGCGGGTGGTCGCCTCGAACAGCACCCTGCCGTCGTGCACGGGCGCGGTGCCCGGTGGCACCCCGATGCTCGACGTCACGACGCCCGGGTCCGCCGCCACGGTCTCGCCGACCTGTCTGCCCTGGGCCGTGTTGGACACGATGACCAGCGGATCCCCGTCGCCCGCGGGGAAGTAGCGCGCCGACACCTCCTGGCCGACGATCGAGTCCGGTTTCCCGGTGAACTGGTCGGCGTTGGGGATGCCCGCGGCGCGGAGCTGGATGAGGCCGAGGGACAGCAGCCCGAGGGCCAGCGCGGTCGCGACCCAGAACGTCCGGGGGCGGCGGGCGATCCGCCCGCCCATGCGTGCCCAGACGCCGCTCCTGGTCGGATCGGCCGAGCCGGGGTGCGGGACGGCCGGCCAGAAGATCCAGCGGCCGAAGACGAGCAGCAGGGCAGGGAAGAGCGTGAGCATGGCGAGCAGCGCCACGGCCACGCCGATCGCCGCGACCGGCCCGAGACCCCGCGTCGAGTTCATCTCGGCGACCAGGAGCACCAGCATGCTCAGGACGACGGTCGCGCCGGAGGCGAGGATGGCGGGACCGGCCCGGTTCATGGCGAGCGTCATCGCCTCGTGCCGGTCCTCGTGGCGGCGCAGTTCCTCGCGATAGCGGGCGACCAGCAGCAGGGCGTAGTCGGTCCCCGCGCCGAACACCAGCACGGTGAGAATGCCCGCGCTCTGGCCGTTGACGGTCAGACCGGCGTGTTTCGCCAGCAGATAGATCAGCGCCTGGGCCGTGAACAGGGCGACGACCACGCCGAGCAGCGGGACGAACAGCAGGGTCGGGCTGCGGAAGGTGATCAGCAGCATCACGATGACGACGGCCATCGCGGCGAAGAGCAGCGTCGAGTCGATGCCCTCGAAGGCCTTGGAGGAGTCGGCGGCCGTGCCGCCGGGCCCGGTGATGTGCACCGAGAGCCCGTCGTCGCCCTTGCCCACCTGGTCACGGATGGAGGAGACGGCTGGGGCGATCCGCTGCCAGCCGGCCGCGTCCATGGTGATCGGGACGTAGACCTGCGCCGCGCGGGGATCCGGCTGCCGGTCGAACACCGGTCCCCGGGTCTCGGCGCCGCGGACGCCGTGGTCCCGCAGCGTCTTGAGCTGCCGGACGTCGTCGGAGATCTGCCGCCGGTCCTGTGCCGTCAGGCCGTCCGGGCGCGCGTAGACGACGACCGCGGGGATCTGCTCGGGCCGGAACCCGTTCGAGATGTCGAGGACCTGGGTGGATTCGGCCGAGCCCGGCAGCCAGGACTGGGCGTCGTTGTCCTGGGCGTCGCCGAGCTTCGTTCCGAGTGGTGCCACGAAGAGGAGAATCAGCAGCCACAGGCCCAGGACCAGCCACTTGGAGCGCCGTCCGCACACGCCTCGGATGGCCGCACGCTTCCAGACGTCGAGCCGCTTCATGCCCACCCCCGAGACCGGACGCAGCGTCGATGGGCCGTCCAGGATGGCACGGCGGACCGTCCCGGGGCAGCCGCCGGCCGATCCAGGTCCGGACCGAGGCGGGCAACGGGCCCGGGGCATGGCAGTCTTGGGGCATGGCCGCGCAGATCAACCCCAGCATCCTGTCCGCCGACTTCGCCCGTCTTGCCGAGGAGGCAAGGGCGGTCGAAGGCGCGGACTGGCTCCATGTCGACGTCATGGACAACCATTTCGTACCGAACCTCACCCTCGGGGTACCGGTCGTAGAGTCTCTGGCCCGGGCGACGGACACTCCGCTGGACTGCCATCTGATGATCGAGGACGCCGATCGGTGGGCGCCGCAGTACGTGGAAGCCGGTGCCGGCTCCGTCACCTTCCATGTGGAGGCGGCGGCCGCGCCCGTCCGGCTCGCCCGGGAGATCCGGGCCAAGGGGGCCCGCGCCTCCATGGCGCTCAAGCCCGCGACCCCCATCGAGCCGTACGAGGATCTGCTGCCCGAGCTCGACATGCTGCTGATCATGACCGTCGAGCCCGGGTTCGGGGGTCAGGCTTTTCTTGACATCATGCTCCCCAAGATCCGCCGCACGCGCGAGTTGATCAGCAAGCACGGCCTGGAACTGTGGCTCCAGGTCGACGGTGGTGTCTCGGCCTCGACCATCGAGCGGTGCGCGGAGGCGGGCGCCGACGTGTTCGTCGCCGGTTCGGCGGTGTACGGGGCGGCGGACCCCGCCCGGGCGGTACGTGCACTGCGCACCCAGGCGGAGGAGGCGACGGCCCGTGCGTCCTGGGCGTGCGACCACTGAGCCAAGGGAACGTGAACGCCGCCCATCAGGGCGGATCAAGTGCGCCGGATCTGCAAGGATGAACGGCGAATCCAGAGTGTGAACAGAAGTGAGGAGATCGCCGTGTCGGGTATGTCGGCGGGCCGGTCAGCCATGCGGATGGGACCCGCTGAGCTGGTCCAGGCGGCGGCCATGGCCCGCCGCTTCTACCTCGAGGGCAAGTCCAAGATCCAGATCGCCGAGGAGTTCGGCGTCAGCCGCTTCAAGGTGGCCCGGGTCCTGGAGACCGCTCTCGAACGGGATCTCGTGAGGATCGAGATCCGCGTCCCCGCCGAGCTCGACGCGGAGCGCTCGGACGCGCTGCGTGCCCGCTACGGCCTGCGGCACGCCGTCGTCGTCGAGTCCCCGGCCGAGGCCGAGGAGTCGCCCGACCCGGAGAACCTCGGCGAGGTGGCCGCCGACCTGCTCGGCGAGCTCGTCAACGAGGGCGATGTGCTGGGTCTCGCCTGGGGCCGCTCCACGATCCACATGGCGGCGGCGCTGGACCGGCTCCCGCCGTGCACGGTGGTGCAGCTCACGGGTGTGTACGACGCCGGGACCGCCGAGCGCGGCTCCGTCGAGGCCGTCCGGCGTGCCGCGCAGGTGTCGGGCGGCGACGCCCACCCGATCTACGCGCCGATGCTGCTGCCCGACGCGGCCACCGCGGCGGCGCTGCGCAACCAGACGGGCATCGCCCGCGCCTTCGAGTACTTCGACAAGGTGACGGTCGCCTGCGTCTCCATCGGCTCCTGGGAGCCGGGCATCTCCACGGTGCACGACATGCTCAGCGACGAGGAGCGCGCGCACTACGCCTCGCTCGGTGTCGCCGCCGAGATGTCCGCGCACCTCTTCGACGCCGAGGGCCGCCGGGTCGGGCGCGACCTGGGCGAACGCTGCATCACGGTCGAGGCCGACCGGCTGCGCCGTATCCCCGAGGTCGTCGCCATAGCGGGCGGACACCGCAAGGCGGCCGCCATCGACGCGGTGCTGCGGTCCGGGCTGGTCACCAGCCTGGTCACGGACACCGCCGCCGCGGACGCGCTGATGACGGCGGGTCCGCCTCCGCGTCCGGCGCTGAACCGGGCGGACCCGGACGGGGCCTGACGACGGCACGCGAAGCGCGCCCCGAGGGGGCGGCCGTGGCAGCATCGACGTCATGCTGCCACGGCCGCCCCCTCGGGCGTTCACGGTCCGCCTGTTCGCGGGACTGCTGGTTTGTCTGACCGTCCTGCTGACGGGCTGCTCGGCGACGGGCGGGTCCGGTCCCGGAGAATCCGCGGCCACCGCCGTGAGCCGTTACGGGGCGGCCCCGTCCTGGGCCGGCGGTCTGCCGACCGTCTCCGTGGCCGCGCTGCCCGCCGAGGCACGGTCGACCCTCGCCCTCATCGACCGGGGCGGACCCTTCGCGTACGCCAAGGACGGCACCGTCTTCGGCAACTTCGAGCGCGAGCTTCCCGAGCACGCCCGGGGCTACTACCACGAGTACACGGTGTCGACCCCGGGGGAGAGCGACCGGGGGGCCCGGCGCATCGTCACCGGGCAGGGCGGGGAGATCTTCTACACCGACGATCACTACAACTCGTTCAAGGCGGTACTGAGATGACGCACGGTCCGCTCGCGGTGGTGTGCCGTTCGGCCGGGTGGCAGGTCACCGAACTCGACCTCACCGGGGTGCTCGACAAGGGCGCCTTCATGGCGCGCTGTGTCCGCGCCCTCGACCTGCCGGAGTGGTTCGGACGGAACTGGGACGCGCTCGGCGACCTCCTGGGCGACCCCGACTGGGGACCGGCCAGTCCGGGCAGGCTCATCGTGGTGACCGGCTGGCGCCCCTACGCGCGGGCACGGCCCGAGGAGTGGGAGACCGCGCAGGCGGTGCTGGCGACGGCCTCCGGCTACTACCAGGACGCCGACGCGGCGCTCTCGGTCGTCCTCTCCCTTGGAGGATCCGACCAATTGCCCTCTGACCAGCCTGGATGATCCGCCTGGGGACCTCGCACCGGCCGGCATGGGACAATGAAGTACGTGCTCTTCCCCCTGGCTGACCTGTCCGGGGGCCACCTCTGATCGACTGGGATGTGCAGCACGTGCGTTTCCTCAACGACATCCAGCCCCCGTACGACCTGACGTACGACGACGTCTTCATGGTGCCCAGCCGTTCGGCCGTCGGCTCGCGTCAGGCGGTGGACCTCACCTCCCCGGACGGGACCGGCACCACCATCCCGCTCGTCGTCGCCAACATGACGGCGATCGCCGGCCGCCGGATGGCCGAGACCGTCGCCCGCCGCGGTGGCCTTGTCGTCATTCCGCAGGACATTCCGATCGACGTCATCACCGAGGTCGTCTCCTGGGTCAAGGGACGCCACCTGGTGCTCGACACCCCGATCGTCCTCGCACCCCACCAGACCGTCGCCGACGCGCTGGCGCTGCTGCCCAAGCGCGCGCACAACGCGGGCGTCGTCGTCGACGAGGACGGCCGCCCCGTCGGCGTGGTGACCGACGCCGACCTCACCGGCGTGGACCGCTTCAGCCAGCTCTCCGAGGTCATGTCCAGGGATCTGCTGCTCCTCGACGCGGACATCGAGCCGCGTGAGGCGTTCAACCGGCTCGACGCCGCCAACCGCCGCTACGCCCCCGCCGTGGACACGGACGGCAAGCTGGCCGGCATCCTGACCCGCAAGGGCGCCCTGCGCGCCACGCTGTACTCGCCGGCCACCGACGCGAACGGCAGGCTGCGCATCGCCGCCGCCGTCGGCATCAACGGCGACGTGGAGGGCAAGGCCAAGCAGCTGCTGGACGCGGGCGTCGACACGCTCGTCATCGACACGGCGCACGGCCACCAGGAGTCGATGATCAGCGCCGTCAGGACCGTGCGCGCGCTGGACCCGAAGGTGCCGATCGTCGCGGGCAACATCGTCGCCGCCGAGGGCGTCAAGGACCTGATCGACGCGGGCGCCGACATCATCAAGGTCGGCGTGGGCCCCGGTGCCATGTGCACCACCCGCATGATGACCGGCGTCGGCCGGCCGCAGTTCTCCGCCGTCCTGGAGTGCGCCGCCGAGGCGAAGAAGTACGGCAAGCACGTGTGGGCCGACGGCGGTGTCCGCCACCCCCGCGACGTCGCGATGGCGCTGGCCGCCGGCGCGTCCAACGTCATGGTCGGCTCGTGGTTCGCCGGCACGTACGAGTCCCCGGGCGACCTTCACCAGGACGCGAACGGACGCCTGTACAAGGAGTCGTTCGGCATGGCGTCCGCGCGGGCCGTCAAGAACCGCACCAGCGAGGAGTCCGCGTACGACCGGGCCCGCAAGGCGCTGTTCGAGGAGGGTATCTCCACCTCGCGGATGTTCCTCGACCCGTCCCGTCCGGGCGTCGAGGACCTGATCGACTCGATCATCGCGGGCGTCCGTTCCTCCTGCACCTACGCGGGCGCCAACTCCCTGGAGGAGTTCGCGCAGAACGCGATCGTGGGCATCCAGAGCGCCGCCGGCTACGCCGAGGGCAAGCCGCTGCACGCGAGCTGGAGCTGATCCTCCGCCCTTCCCGTACGGCCCCTGTTCCCCTGCCGGGAGCGGGGGCCGTACGCGTGGGAGGGCTCCCCCGACCGGCCGGAAGTCGCCTCGCGCAACCATCCGAAAGGCCCGCGCAACGAACACGCGCCGGGATGGGATGAACGCAACGATCTTGCGGAGATGCGCAAGGTTGCTGCATTACGCCCGTGAAGCCCGAACTCATAGGGTCGAGCGCTGTACACAGGCGTGGCGGGGACCCCGCTCGGCGGGTCCCGGCTGTCAGGGGTGCCGCCGGTTCCCGTCCTCTTCGACCGGCAGCGACTAAGGAGCCAGCGCGTGCTCGATCAAGGCGCACCCCCGCAGTCCCCACCCATGTCCGCCCCGCCCGCCGCGGGATTCGGCGCGCGCCTCATGCGCCGCAAGCCGGTGGAACGCCTGGTGCAGGAGGGCGGACAGGGCGAGGGCGGCTCGCTGCGGCGCTCCCTCGGCCTGTGGCAGCTCACCATGATCAGCATCGGTGCCACGCTCGGCACCGGCATCTTCGTGGTCCTCGGCGAGGCCGTCCCCAAGGCCGGACCCGCGGTCACCGTGTCCTTCGTGATCGCCGGTCTCACCGCGCTGTTCTCCGCCCTCTCCTACGCGGAACTCGCCGGCACCATCCCGGTCGCCGGATCCTCGTACTCGTACACGTACGCGACGATGGGCGAGCTGATCGCCTGGATCTGCGGCTGGTGTCTGGTCCTGGAGTACGGCGTCTCGGTCGCGGCCGTCGCGGTCGGCTGGGGCGAGTACCTGAACGAGCTGCTCGACGGCACCATCGGCGTCACCATTCCGGACGCGCTCTCCGCGCCGCCCGGTGACGGCGGCCTCTTCAACCTGCCCGCGCTGATCGTCGTCCTGCTCGCGATGGCGTTCCTGCTCGGCGGAGCCCGCGAGTCGGCGCGCGCCAACACCATCATGGTGGCCGTGAAGATCGCCGCGCTGGTGCTGTTCTGCGCGATCGGCGTCCAGGGCCTGCGCTCCGGCAACTACGAGCACTTCATGCCGCTCGGCATGGCGGGCGTCAGCGCCGCCGGCGCCACCCTGTTCTTCTCCTACATCGGCTTCGACGCCGCCTCCACCGCCGGCGAGGAGGCCAAGGACCCGCAGCGCGACCTGCCGCGCGCGATCATGCTCTCGCTGGTCATCGTGACCGCGCTGTACGTCCTCGTCGCGGCCGTCGCCGTCGGAGCGAAGCCCTGGCGGCAGTTCGGCGACTCGGAGGCCGCGCTCGCCGAGATCATGAAGGACGTCACCGGGCAGACCTTCTGGGGCACGCTGCTGGCGGCCTGTGCCGTCATCGCCATCGCCAGTGTCGTGCTGACCGTGCTCTACGGCCAGACCCGCATCCTGTTCGCGATGGCCCGGGACGGTCTGGTGCCCAAGGTGTTCGCCCGGGTCAACCCGAAGACCGGCACGCCCCGCGCCAACACGGTCATCGTCTCGCTGTTCTGCGGTGTCCTCGCCGCCGCGATCCCGCTCGGCCAGCTCGCCGACGCCACCAGCATCGGCACGCTGTTCGCGTTCGCGCTGGTCAACGTCGCCGTCGTGGTGCTGCGCCGGACGCGCCCGGCCATGCGCCGTACTTTCCGGGTACCGCTCGCGCCGGTGCTGCCCGCGATCGGCTTCCTGCTGTGCGTGTGGATGATGGCCAGCCTCTCGGCCGTCACCTGGGTGGTCTTCGGCGTCTGGATGGCCGTCGGGCTCGTGTTCTACTTCAGTTACGGCTACCGCAAGTCCCGGATGGCGACCGCGGAAGCCGTCGCCGAGCAGCCGTAGAACCCGTTTCAGGAACCGTCGCAGGAACCCCTCGCAGAAAAGTGAACCACCCGCAGTGCTGAACGATCTCGACGAACGCATCGTGCACGCCCTCGCCGAGGACGCCCGCCGCTCCTACGCGGACATCGGACAACTGGTCGGCCTGTCCGCGCCCGCCGTGAAGCGGCGGGTCGACCGGCTGCGGGCCACCGGGGCCATCACCGGGTTCACCGTACGGGTGGACCCGGCGGCGCTCGGCTGGGAGACGGAGGGGTTCGTCGAGATCTACTGCCGCCGGAACACCTCTCCCGAGACCATCCAGCGGGGTCTGGAGCGGTATCAGGAGGTCGTGGCCGCCTCCACCGTCACCGGGGAGGCGGACGCGGTGGTCCAGGTGTTCGCCTCCGACATGCGGCACTTCGAGCGGGTGCTCGAACGGATCGCGGGGGAGCCGTTCGTGGAACGGACGAAGTCCGTTCTGGTGCTGTCGCCGCTGCTGCGGAGGTTTTCCTCGGGGTCGCCCACCTAGTGCCGCGCCAGGCAACGTTCGCCCCGTCGCGACGCCCGGCACGCACTCTCGCCGCACCGGCCGAAAGCCCGGGTACATCCAGTACGAGGACTTCCGGCCGGCACGCCGAGAGCACGCACCGGACGCCGCTCCTTGACGGGTAAACATTGCCTGCCGCGGCACTGGTCAGTCCGCCGTCTTTCTCGCCAGGGCGTTGTTGCCGATCGAGTTGTGGACGCTGAAGCTCACCGCGTCCGAGCGGTAGCGGTCGTCGGACCATTCCACCGGGCGGCCCTCGCGCGTGGTGGTGACCCGGCGGACACGCAGCAGGGGGCTGGTGCGGCGGACGCCGAGGAGGTCGGCGTCCTGGGCGCTCGCCGCGACGGCGTCGATGACGTGCTCGCCGTACGCGAAGACCAGACCGGTGTCCTCGAGGAGCCGTTGGGTGACGGAGGGGCAGTCGGGTTCGATCGCCGCGACGGCGGGGGAGATCCAGTCCGCGTACACCGTGCGCTCCAGCAGCACCGGTTCGCCGTCCAGGCCGCGGATCCGCAGCACGTGCAACACCGGTGTCTTCTCCGGGAGTTGGAGGCGTACGGCGTCCTCCGCCGTCGCCGGGCGGTGCTCCTGCGCCACCACGTGGCCGGTCGCCTCGCGCCCCATGGCCCGCGCCCACTGGGCGAAGCTGCGCAGTTCGGCGAAGCTCTGGCTGCGACGGCCGGCGAGGACCACACGCCGGGCGCCCTGGCGCGACCCGATGAGCCCCTCGGCGGTCAGGGCCGCGACGGCCTGGCGGACCGTGCCGCGCGAGACGCCGTAGTGGGCCGCGAGATCGGTCTCCGCCGGCAGCAGGCTGCCCACGGTGTACTCCTCGCGGTCGATCGCCCGCCGCAGCTCCTCGGCGATCTCCTCGTGTCGCGCCGTCATTCTTCCCCTCTGGTTCAACCGCTGTGCACAGTCTGATCAGCCTAATCGAGATCGGACGGTGCTCCGTGCCGGCTGGAATTGTGCAGGGAATAGGGGGTTGTGGTTTCACCGACGTTCACGAGCAGGACACCATCAGCGGGCCTACTGAGGCCAACTTGTTCAGACAAGTTATCCGCTCATCCCACACCCTCGTGCGTCACCCTGGAGAGACCGTGACCGTGTTCCTGCCGAGGACCGCCCTCCTCACCGGCGGCCTCGCCGTCGCCGCTGCGCTCACCCTGAGCGCCTGTGGCGCCGCTCCCGACGACAAGGCGACCACCGCCGACGGCAAGAGCGCGGCCACCGCGACCTCCGCCGCGGACTTCGGCGGTCTCGACGCCCTCGCCAAGGCCGCGAAGAAGGAAGGCACGCTGCACGCGATCGCCCTTCCCCGCGACTGGGCCAACTACGGCGCTCTCATCGACGGCTTCACCAAGAAGTACGGCATCAAGATCCAGGTCGAGAGCCCCGACGGCTCCAGCCAGGACGAGATCAACGCCGTCACCTCGCGCAAGGGCCAGGACCGGGCCCCCGACGTCCTCGACCTCGGCAGCTCCTTCGCGCTGAGCGCGGCCCAGCAGGGCCTGCTCGCCCCGTACAAGGTGGCCGGCTTCGCCGACCTCCCCGAGGGCCAGAAGGACACCGCGGGCCGCTGGTTCAACGACTACGGCGGCTACATCTCCATCGGCTGCGACGCCAAGAAGGTCAAGGAGTGCCCGACGACCTTCAAGGACCTGCTCAAGCCGCAGTACAAGGGCCAGGTCGCGCTCAACGGCAACCCCACCAAGTCCGGTTCGGCGTTCGGCGGCGTGTACGCGGCCGCGCTGGCGAACGGCGGCTCCTTCGACGACATCCAGCCCGGCCTCGACTTCTTCGCCAAGCTCAAGAAGAACGGCAACTACACGCCCGTCGAGTCGACCCCGGCCACCGTCGAGAAGGGCGAGACGCCCATCAGCATCGACTGGGACTACCTGAACGCCGGATACGCCGACGAGTTCAAGGCCAAGGGCCTCGACTGGAAGGTGTCGGTCCCCAGCGACGGCCAGTTCTCCCAGTACTACTCCCAGGCCATCAACAAGGCCGCCCCGCACCCGGCCGCCGCCCGCCTGTGGCAGGAGTACCTCTACAGCGCCGAGGGCCAGAACCTGTGGCTCAAGGGATACGCCCGCCCGGCCCTGATGACCGCGATGGAAAAGGCCGGCACGCTCGACAAGACCGCCGCCGACAGGCTTCCCGCGGTCTCGGGCACCCCGAGCTTCCCGACCGAGGCCCAGCAGAGCAAGGCCAAGACCGTGCTCGCCCAGGGCTGGGGCAAGGCCGTCTCCGGATGACCACCGCTCTCACCGAGGCCCCGGCCGACGTGGCGCCCGCCGCTGCCCACGGGCAGCGGCGGCGCCGCCGCGCCACCGGCCCGCTCGCCGTCCTCCCGCTGCTCGCCTTCGTGGCGGTCTCCTTCGGTGTCCCCGCGCTCGCCATGCTGAACGGCGCCTTCACCGTCAAGGACCAGGCCACCGGCGCCACTTCGTACACCACGGCCAACCTGACCGGCTCGTTCCAGGGCGCCTACCTGACCGCGCTCGTGGGCAGCGTCAAGCTGTCCGCCGTCTCCGCCGGACTCGCGACCCTCCTCGGACTGCCGCTCGCGCAGGCCGTGGTGACCTCCCGCTTCCGCGCGCTGCGCGAGGCCGTGCTCACCGCCTCCGGAGTCCTCGCCAACTTCGGCGGCGTCCCGCTGGCCTTCGCCTTCGTCGCCACCCTCGGCAACTCCGGCGTACTCACGAGCCGTTTGCACCTCACCGACCATGGCTGGAACCTCTACAGCTTCTGGGGACTGGTCGTGGTCTACCTGTACTTCCTGATCCCGCTCATGGTCCTCACCATCACGCCCGCCCTCGACGGACTGCGCTCCCAGTGGCGCGAGGCGGCCCGGAACAACGGCGCGACCTCGGCGCAGTACTGGCGGCATGTGGCCCTGCCCGTCCTCGCGCCCTCGCTCCTCGGCGGGCTCGTGCTCCTCTTCGGCAGCGCCTTCGCCGCGTACGCCACGGCCGCCGCCATGGTGGGCAGCGCGGTCCCGCTGGTCACCCTGCAGATCGCCGACGCCATCTCCGGCAACGTGCTGGTCGGCCAGGAGAACGTGGCGCTCGCCCTCAGCCTCGACATGGTCCTCATTGCGGGCCTGGTCATGGCCGTGTACCTGCCCCTGCAACGACGGAGCGCGCGATGGCTCGCCTGAACCTGTGGCGCTGGGTGGTCCTCGCCCTCGCCGCGCTGTACTTCCTGGTGCCCCTGGCCGCGTCCGTGATCTTCACGGTCGACGTGCCGGGACAGGGCGTCAGCCTCGACGCCTACACCTCGATCGTGTCCGCAGACGGCTTCGTCTCCAGCCTGCTGCTCTCGCTGGAACTCGCCGCCGCGACCATCGCCGTGGTGCTGCTCCTGATGGTGCCCGCCACGGTCGCGCTGCGGCTCGGCTCGCCCCGGCTGCGGCCGGTCGTCGAGGTGGTGTGCTCACTGCCGCTCGTCGTGCCGCCGATCGCGTTCGTCGCCGGCATCTCCACCGTCCTCAAGTGGGGGCCCGAACACCTCTCGCGCACCCCGCTGTTCCAGACCTTCGTGGCGATCCAGGACCCGGGCTTCCCCGTCGTCCTCGTCCTCGCGTACGTCGTGATGGCGCTGCCGTTCGCGTACCGGGCCCTGGACGCGGGACTGCGCGCCGTCGACGTGCGCACCCTCGTCGAGGCGGCCCGGAGCTGCGGGGCGAGCATGCCGCAGGCGCTCGTACGGGCGGTGCTGCCCAATCTGCGCGGCGCGCTGCTCAACGCCTCCTTCCTCACCCTGGCCCTGGTGCTCGGTGAGTTCACGGTCGCCAGCCTGCTCGGCTACCAGCCCTTCGCCGTGTGGATCTACAGCGTCGGCGGCTCGCAGGCCCAGATGTCCGTCGCCGTCTCCGTGCTCAGCCTGTTCCTCACCTGGGCACTCCTTCTCGCGCTCGCCGTCCTCGGTGGCCGCTCCCGTACCGCTTCCGCCTCCCGGGGATGAACATGACCGTCGCCACGCTCGACAAGGCCGCCACCGTCGAATTCCGCGGACTCAGGCGGGAGTTCGGTCCGACCGTCGCTCTCGACGGCCTCGACCTCACCGTCCGGCCCGGTGAACTGCTCGCCCTGCTCGGCCCCTCCGGCTGCGGCAAGACCACCGCGCTGCGCATGCTCGCCGGCTTCGAACACCCCGACTCCGGCGAGGTGCTGGTCGACGGCGAGGACATCACCCGGGTTCCGGCGCACCGCCGCGACGCCGGGATGGTCTTCCAGTCGTACAGCCTCTTCCCGCATCTGAGCGCTCTGGACAACGTGGCCTTCGGACTGCGGATGCGTAAGGTGCGTGCGGCCGAACGGCGTTCCCGTGCGGCCGAGTTGCTCGATCTCGTGGGCCTCGGGGACAAGGGCGAGCGGTTCCCGCACCAGCTCTCCGGCGGCCAGCAGCAGCGGGTCGCGCTGGCCCGCGCGCTCGCCCTGCGGCCCCGCGTCCTGCTGCTCGACGAGCCGCTGTCGGCGCTGGACGCCAAGGTGCGGCTGTCGCTGCGCGAGGAGATCCGCCGGCTCCAGCTCGAACTCGGCATCACCACCCTGTTCGTGACCCACGACCAGGAAGAGGCGTTGTCCATGGCGGACCGGGTCGCGGTGATGCGGGCCGGACGGCTGGAGCAGTGCGCTTCGCCCGCCGAGCTGTACGGGCGTCCCGCCACCGCCTTCGTCGCCGAGTTCGTGGGCACGATGAGCCGGATCCCCGGGACTCTCGGCGGCGACGGGGTCGAGGTCCTCGGCCGGAGGCTGCCGGTGGACGGGGACGCGCCCGCCCCGGGGAAGGTGGATGTGCTGGTGCGGCCGGAGGCGGTCCGGGTGAGCGCCGACGCCTCCGGCGACGCCCGGGTCCTCGCCACCGCGTTCCTCGGCGCGGCCACCCGGGTGACCGTGCGGCTCGCCGACGGCACCGAGGTCAAGGCCGACCTGCCCACGCACGAGGCCGCGGCGATCGCGTCGGGCGCCGCCGTGACCGTCACCCTCCCGGACCGCCCGGTCCTGGTCGCCGCGCGCCCCGACTGAGACGCGTCCCGACCGAGGCGTCCGGCGCCGCCCCCCACCGCGGGTGCCCGTTCCAGGCCCCCCACAAGCGACGATCGCCCCCTCC
The DNA here is from genome assembly GCF_042751995.1 of Streptomyces sp. NPDC059371. NCBI lineage: Bacteria > Bacillati > Actinomycetota > Actinomycetes > Kitasatosporales > Streptomycetaceae > Streptomyces > Streptomyces sp. NPDC059371. Next base: position 36,302 of record NZ_JBHYXD010000076.1, read on the forward strand.
GCCCCTACCCGTCCCATACCTGGGGGCTCCGCCCCAGACCCCGCTCCTCAAACGCCGGAGGGGCTGGGATCGCCCCCGCGGGCTGATGGGTCCGCGGGCCCGAGCCCGATCCCCCCACCGAAGAAAGAGATCACCGTGACCCACCGTTCCACCGCCCGGTCCCCCCTCCAGGCCGTTCTGTTCGACATGGACGGCACGCTCGTGGACACCGAGCGGCTCTGGTGGGAGGCGGTGGAGGAGGTGGCCGGCGGGCTCGGGCACGCCCTGACGGGGGCCGATCAGCCGCACGTCCTCGGACGGCCCGTCGAGCACACCGCCGCATGGCTGGCCGGGGTCACCGGCGCTCCGGGGGAGGAGACCGCCGCCGAACTGCACCGGCAGTTCGCGGACCGGGTCCGTACCGGCATCGTGCCGCGCCCCGGAGCGAAGGAGCTGCTCGACGCGCTCGCCCGTGAGGGCGTGCCCACGGCCCTGGTGACCGCCTCCCCGCGGGCGGTCGCCGACACCGTGCTGGAGGCGCTCGGCGCCGGACGCTTCGCCGTCTCCGTCACCGCCGACGACACCGGGCGCACCAAGCCCGCCCCCGACCCCTACCTCGCCGCCTGCCGCGCCCTCGGGGTCGACCCCGCCGCCTGTGTCGCCGTCGAGGACACCCAGACCGGCGTCACCTCGGCCGAGTCGGCGGGCTGTGCCGTCCTCGCGGTGCCCTCCCTCGCGCCGATCGCGCCCGCCGCGGGCCGTACCGTGCTCGGCAGCCTGGAGGAGGTCTCCCCGGCCCGGCTGCGGGCCATGGTCGCCCCGGGCGAGCTGCGGGTGATGAGCTGGAACCTCTGGCTCGGCGGCACCGAGGTCGACGGGTACCGCGAGAAGCAGCTCAAGGTCATCACGGAGACCGGGGCGGACGTGGTCGGCCTCCAGGAGACGTACGGGGACGCGGCGCGGGAACTCGCCGAAGCCCTGGGCTGGTACCACCACCGGGCCGGCGACAACCTCGGCATCATCAGCCGCCACCCGATCACCGCCGCGCTCGGCGACCCGGACGTCGGCTTCTACGGGGGCGCCGGAGTCCGGATCGAACTGGCCGGCGGGCGGCGGGTGGACGTCTGGAGCGTCCACCTCGACTGCGCCCCCTACGGCCCCTACGAGGCCCGCTTCGACGGCCTTCCGGCGGCCGGACTGATCGCGCACGAGAGCGGCCGGCTCGCCCGGATGCGGGAGATCCTGCGGCGGATCGCCGACACCGGCGAGGCGTCCGTGCCGGTCGTCCTGACCGGCGACTTCAACGTGCCCTCGCACCTGGACTGGCCGGACGTCGACTGGCCGGTGACACGGGCCACCGAGGAGGCGGGCCTGCGCGACTCCTACCGGGAGGCCCACCCCGACCCGGTCCGGGACCCGGGACACACCTGGTCGCCCGTCCACACCGAGCACGAGGACGGCAGCGGGCGCCCGGAACCGCAGGACCGGATCGACTTCGTCCTGCACCGGGGCCTGACCGTCCTCGACTCCCGCACCCTGGTCGCCGGAACCCCGCGGACCTGGCCGGATGTAGCGGGCAACGACTGGCCCTCCGACCACGCGGCGGTCGTCACCGTGTTCACGGTGCCCAGGGGCGACTGACGGGAGGGGCCCGGTGACGGCATGCAGCGCGCATTGAACGCTCAGTCAGTCCGGACCATTGCGGTCCGGGCTCAACATCGACTAGTTTGAGCCGCGCCCGCTACCCGCGAGTAACACATGGGTCACCACACGTCACCCGGCCACCCGACCGTCCTGTCGCCCTGGGGAGACCATGCGCTGGCCCATCGGCCGTACGCCCACGGTCCGTTCGCGGATCGTGGCCCTCTCGATCGCTCCGGTGATCGCCCTCATGACACTGTGGAGTTTCGCCATGGTGTCGGTCACCGGCGAACTGCGCGCGCTCGTCCGGCTCCAGGACGTCTACAACGGCTTCGGCACCCCGGTCGACACGGCGGTCGGCCAGATCCAGATCGAACGGCGTCTCGCCGCCGCGTACTTGGGCTCGCGGCACGGGACGCAGCCGGGCGTCGACCTGCTGGCCCAGGAACGCCGCACCGACCGCGCCGTGACCGCCCTGCGCGCGGCGGTCCGTGACGGGGACCGCAGCCTGCTCTCCGGCGATCAGCGGCAGGCGCTCGACGCCATGCTCGACTCCGTCGACCGCCTGGAGGGGCTGCGTGGCCGGGTGCTGGCGCACCGCGTCACGTGGGACCGGGCCGTGGCCGAATACAGCGCCCTGGTCGAACCGGGCTTCGACGTCGAGTCCGCGCTCACCGCGCTCCAGGCGGGACAGCTCGCCCGCGAGGCACAGGTCGTCGTCGAACTGGTGCGGGTGCGGGAGTTCGTGTCGCGCGAGGACGCGCTCGTCGCCGGGGCACGGGCCGCCGGCACGCTCAGCGACCGCCAGTACGACACCCTCACCGCGACCATCGAGGACCGCCGGGTCTTCGAGCAGACCTATGTGCCCGACCTGCCGGCCGACTCGCGCGCCCTCTTCGAGACCTTCCAGCGCGACGACCTCCACCAGGAGCTGACCCGGGACGAGGACGCCCTGCTGCGGGCGGGCGCCGGCCGGGCCGGCGAGGCCGTCGCCGCCGGCTCCTGGCGCACCACCACCGACCGTGCCGTCAAGCGGTACATGCGGCTGTGCACCCAGTCCGCGATCAACTCCGCGGCTCGCGGAAAGGCGTTCGCCTACCGGGAGCTCACCAAGGCCGCGATCGTCGGCGTGCTGGGACTGGCCGCCGTCGCCCTGTCACTCTGGCTCGCGGTGCGCGGAGCCCGGCGCATCTCACGCCGCCTGGAGTCGCTGCGCGACTCCGCCGACCTGCTGACCAATCGTCAACTGCCGCAGGTCATGGAACGGCTGAGCGCCGGTGAGGAGGTCGACGCGGCGGCCGAGGCGCCGCCGCTGGCGGACGTCGAGGCGGTGGCCGACGAGATCGGCCAGGTCGGCCGGTCCTTCAACACCGCCCGGCTCGCCGCCGTCGAGGCCGCCGTCAAGCAGGCCACCCTGCGCCGCGGGCTGTTCGCGGTCCTCCTGAACATCGCCCGCCGCAACCAGGCACTCGTCCACCGCCAGCTCAAGCTCGTCGACACGCTGGAACGCCGGACCGACGACCCCGACGTCCTGGACGACCTGTTCCGGATCGATCACCTCACCACCCGCATGCGGCGCCACGCGGAAAGCCTCATCATCCTCTCCGGCTCGGCCCCGGGCCGCCGTTGGCGACGGCCGGTGCCCGTCGCCGAGGTGGTGTCCTCCGCGGTGAGCGAGATCGAGCAGTACACCCGTGTCGTGGTCCCCCCGATGCCCGAGGTGGGCATCGCGGCGGACGCCGTCGCCGACGTCGTGCACCTGATCGCCGAACTGGTCGAGAACGCCACGGTGTTCTCACCGCCCCGCACCCAGGTCACCCTGCGGACCGGGCGGGCCGAGAGCGGGTTCGTCCTGGAGATCGACGACCGGGGCCTCGGCCTCGCGCCCGACCAGATCGACGAGGCCCACCGCACCCTCACCACGCCGGAGGTCTTCGACCCGACCCGGCACGACCGGCTCGGGCTGTACGTGGTGGGCCGCCTCGCCGCACGGCACGGCATCAAGGTCACGCTGTGCCGCTCCCCGTACGGCGGTACGACGGCCGTGGTGCTGCTCCCGGAGACCGTGCTCGCACCCGTGGACACCGCTCATTCGACGCCGGACACGGTTCCGGCGACGCTTCCGACGCGCACCGCCACCGCGGTCCTCCCGGCGCAGCGCACGGCGTCCGAGGAGCGGGAGGCCGGCTCCGTACCGCCGGAGGACCCGGCTCCGGAACAGCCCGGGCTGCCCACCCGGGTCCGTCAGCGGGCCCTCGCACCGGAGCTGCGCACCGCGGCACCGGTGTCCGACGGGACGCCGGAACGCGAGATCACGCCGGAGGAGATGCGCGCGGTCTTCGGAGCCTTCCAGCGCGGCCTCGACCGAGGCCGCCAGGGCCTGCCCACCCGGCCGGGGACCGGCGAGCCCGGCGCCGGGCCGTCCGCCCCCGCGCAGCGAACCGACACCGAGGAAGGGACGGACGCCGACGATGCGCCCTGACCAGCTCCCAGAGCAGCCCGCCCGGACCGCGGCGGCCCGGCACCCGGATCCGGCGGACGCCGTCCCCGGGTCCGAGGACGCCGCCGACCGGCCCGGCACCGATCTCGGGTGGCTGCTCGACGATCTCGTGGCCAGGACCGACCACGTCCGCCAGGCCGTGCTGCTCACCGCCGACGGCCTCCCGCTGAGCTGCTCCGACGGTATGCGCCGACGGGACATCGAACACCTCGCCGCGGTCTGCTCGGGCTTCCACAGCCTCGCCCTCTCGGTGGGCGACCGCTTCGCCGCGGGCGGGGTCCGCCAGACCATGGTGATGCTCGACGACGCCTACCTCTTCATCACCCCGGCGGGTGACGGGAGCCGGCTCGCCGTGCTCAGCGAGGTGCAGACGGACGTCGGACAGCTCGCCCACGAGATGGAACTGCTCGTCCGCCGCGTCGGCCGCCACATGGCCGCGGCCGTACGTTCGGCGGCCGACCCCGCGGGCCGCTGATCCGGCCGTGACCGACGAGCACTGGTACGAGGACGAGACCGGGCCGATGGTGCGGCCCTACACCGTCACCGGGGGCCGGACCCGGCCCTCGGACCGGCACGTCATCGATCTGATGTCGCGGGTCACGGTCCTGGAGACGGGCGACGGGCAGCCGGGCATCGACCATGCGGCGGCCGCGCTGCTCGACCTGGCCCGCCGCGGCCCCAGGCCGGTCGTCGAGCTCGCCGCGGACGCCGACCTGCCGCTGACCGTCGTACGCGTCCTGCTCGGCGACCTGGCCGAGGCCGGTCTGCTGAGCATCGAGGAGCCCTACCGTCCGCCGGACGGCGCGCCCGCGGCCGACCCGGAACTGCTGCGCGAGATCGTGGAGCGCCTGCGCGACCTGTGACCTGCGTCTCCCGGGGTTCGGGACGTTCGGGACTTGACCCCGGGGGGCGCGGCGGGGCGCGCAACGAATCGCCGCCGGGGGCCGGGGGCACGCAACGAATCGTTCAGTGGCGCGCAACAGGTCCTTCTTGTCCCCCCGAGCCGGCCGACCGTACCGTCTAACTGGCCCCCCGAACCCCCTCGTACCGGTGGAGAACCCGCATGCGCACAGCCCTGCTCCAGAGCTCCGGCCGCCCCGGCTCGGTCGTCGAGAACCACAAGGTCCTCGACGAGGCCGCGGGCCGTGCCGCCGCCGCGGGCGCCGGGCTGATCGTGACGTCGGAGATGTTCCTGACCGGCTACGCCATCGGCGACGACATAGCGCGCCTCGCCGAGCCCGCCGACGGCGACTCCGCCGACGCGGTGGCCGAGATCGCCACCCGGCACGGCGTCGCCGTCGCCTACGGCTACCCCGAGCGCGAGGCCCCCGAGACGGACGGCGGAGCGGCGGTCTTCAACTCCGTGCAGCTCATCTCCGCGGACGGCACCCGGCTCGCGAACTACCGCAAGACCCACCTCTTCGGCTGCTTCGAGCACGACCACTTCACGCCCGGCGAGCAGTCCGTCGTCCAGGCGGATCTGGACGGCCTGCGGGTCGGCCTCATGATCTGCTACGACGTCGAGTTCCCGGAGAACGTCCGCGCGCACGCCCTCGCCGGCACCGACCTGCTGCTTGTGCCGACCGCGCAGATGCACCCGTTCCAGTTCGTCGCCGAGTCCGTCGTCCCGGTGCGCGCCTTCGAGAACCAGATGTACGTCGCCTACGTCAACCGCACCGGTCCGGAAGGGGAGTTCGAGTTCGTCGGGCTGTCCACCCTGGCCGGTCCCGACGGCATCGCCCGGGTCCGTGCGGGCCGCGGCGAGGAACTGGTCGTGGCCGACGCCGACCCGGTTCTCCTGGCCGCCTCGCGCGAGACGAACCCGTATCTGAAGGACCGCCGCCCCGGCCTCTACGGGTCCCTCGTCTGATCTTCCGCCCGGCCCGCCCCCGGCCGGTCCGACCAGCCCTCCCCTCACCAGCTTTCGCGCAAGGAGTCCGTACCCCATGACGTCCACCGTGCCCAACGCCGTCCAGCACGCCGACGTGCAGCAGCCGCCGATCACCATGTTCGGCCCGGACTTCCCCTACGCCTACGACGACTTCCTCGCGCACCCCGCGGGCCTCGGGCAGATACCCGCGACCGAGCACGGCACCGAGATCGCGGTGATCGGCGGCGGACTGTCCGGCATCGTGGCCGCGTACGAGCTGATGAAGATGGGCCTCAAGCCCGTCGTGTACGAGGCCGACGAGATCGGTGGCCGACTGCGCACGGTCGGCTTCGAGGGCTGCGACCCCTCGCTGACCGCCGAGATGGGCGCGATGCGCTTCCCGCCGTCCTCCACCGCCCTCCAGCACTACATCGACCTGGCCGGCCTCCAGACCAGTCCGTTCCCCAACCCGCTCGCCGAGTCGACGCCCTCGACGGTCGTCGACCTCAAGGGCGAGTCGCACTACGCGACCTCCGTCGACGACCTCCCGCAGGTCTACCGCGACGTCATGAACGCCTGGAACGCCTGTCTGGAGGACGGCGCCGACTTCTCCGACATGAACCAGGCCATGCGCGAGCGCGACGTCCCGCGCATCCGCGAGATCTGGTCGAAGCTCGTAGAGAAGCTCGACAACCAGACCTTCTACGGCTTCCTGTGCGACTCGGAGTCCTTCAAGTCCTTCCGCCACCGCGAGATCTTCGGCCAGGTCGGCTTCGGCACCGGAGGCTGGGACACCGACTTCCCGAACTCCATCCTGGAGATCCTGCGGGTCGTCTACACCGAGGCCGACGACCACCACCGCGGCATCGTCGGCGGCTCCCAGCAGCTCCCGTTGCGCCTGTGGGAGCGCGAGCCGGAGAAGATCGTCCACTGGGCTTACGGCACCTCGCTGTCGACCCTGCACGACGGCGCCCCGCGCCCGGCCGTGACCCGGCTGAACCGCACCGCGGGCAACGGCATCACCGTGACGGACGCCAACGGCGACATCCGCACCTACAAGGCGGCCATCTTCACCGCCCAGTCCTGGATGCTGCTCTCCAAGGTCGCCTGCGACGACTCGCTCTTCCCGATCGACCACTGGACGGCGATCGAGCGCACGCACTACATGGAGTCGAGCAAGCTCTTCGTGCCCGTGGACAGGCCGTTCTGGCTGGACAAGGACGAGGAGACCGGCCGTGACGTCATGTCGATGACGCTCACCGACCGGATGACGCGCGGCACCTACCTCCTCGACGACGGTCCGGACAAGCCCGCCGTCATCTGCCTCTCGTACACGTGGTGCGACGACAGCCTCAAGTGGCTGCCGCTGTCCGCGAGCGAGCGGATGGAGGTCATGCTGAAGTCGCTCGGCGAGATCTACCCGAAGGTCGACATCCGCAAGCACATCATCGGCAACCCGGTGACCGTGTCCTGGGAGAACGAGCCCTACTTCATGGGCGCGTTCAAGGCCAACCTGCCGGGTCACTACCGCTACCAGCGCCGCCTGTTCACGCACTTCATGCAGGACACGCTGCCCGAGGACAAGCGGGGCATCTTCCTCGCGGGCGACGACATCTCCTGGACGGCCGGCTGGGCCGAGGGCGCCGTCCAGACCGCGCTGAACGCGGTCTGGGGCGTCATGCACCAGCTCGGCGGGACGACCGACCCGACCAACCCCGGGCCCGGCGACGACGTGGTGCCGGGCCCCCGGGTGGGGGCCCAGGAGGGACGGAGCGCGTCCGGGGGGCTGCGGTGAGCCATGTTG
>NZ_JBHYXD010000077.1:0-3784 GCF_042751995.1 Streptomyces sp. NPDC059371
GGGTCGACGGCGGCTATCGCCAGCACCTCGTCGAGCATGCAGCCACCCTCGGCATCGACATGGAAATCACTCAACGCAAGCCCGGGACCAGGGGACTCGCTCCTATCCCGAAACGGTGGGCGGTCGAGCGGACCTACGGCTGGCTCTTGCTCCACCGCCGCCTGGCCCGCGACTACGAAACCCTGCCCACCCGCTCCGAAGCCATGATCCACATCGCCATGACCGACCTCATGGGCCGCCGCTTAACCGGCGAGAACACCATCTCCTGGCGCGACCCGACATCGCACACCAAACGGCACATTCCGGGATGAAACAACGGGAGAAAACGACCTCTAATGCCGCCTTGGATCAGCCCAAAGGAACCGTGGCGTACGTCTCCCACTCATACATCTGCCGGTCGCGGTGCAGCACGATCAGTTGGGCACTGGTAATCCGTGCACGGGCGGACGCGTGATCAAGGCCCGCCAAGGCAGTTGCAACCGCTGTGGTCGGACCATCGCCGGCGCTGTAGGCCACGGATACGTGAAGTGTGAACACTTCAGCCTTCTCCGGTACCTCATCGAGGACGTCACCGATGGCCGCACGGATGCTGTCGCGTACCCGTCGCACTGGCGTATCCGGGTGAACGTGCAACAGGATGGCTTCCGGATCAATGACGGCCGGGCCGATCTCGGCATCGAAGACCGGCACTTCGGCAAGTCGCTCCGCAGCGGCGGCCACAATCTTGTCGACGTCCTTCTCGCTCGTCTCGCCCACGAAGCCGATGCCCTGCATGGTGAGGTGGAGCCACCGGTCGGGGATCAGGGTGACGCTGTCGCCGAGCGGAGCGAGAGCGGCCCGGTACTCGGCAGCCAGCCGGTGCACATCGTCCTGCCCCTCGAAGGTGAGGTGCCACGTGTAGAAACGACGGCCCACGCTCCAACCGGGCCGCCACCACCAGTGGTTCCGCATTGCCTCGGTGTCCGATGTCATCGCCGAGATCCAATCAGGCAGCACCGCTCCCTGGCGAAGCGCGAGACGTTACCAGGCTGCACTCCGCCTTGCCGCCATCTTGGGTACGTCGCTGACCACGGAACAAGAACCTGGTCCCGTTCCAGCGGGCGGTGAGGCGGTGGCGGGGGCCGATCTGGATGGAATCGTCGGGGCGGACGGTCCCTCCACAGCGGACCACAGCCATGACGCCACACTTGAACGTGCACATGACAGAGGGGATCCCGCATCATCAACGCGCATACCGATCTCGGCCTGTCCTACACGTCTGCGGCAGGATGGCCCTATCGCGACGGCTGCCTCCGGGGGGTTCCGACAGCTCCCCCGGAAGCGCCTATCGTTTCAGGCTTTAGCCGCGGCTACCTCGCGAACACGCGCGCCCAGCTCCTTGACCGAGCGGGAAGCGGCGTGCGGGGCGAGCTCCCTGCGCATCGTTCCGAAGTGGTCGTCACCGCGCACGGAAGAAACATGCTCGTACTCGTCCAGGAACCGCCCCCATGACTCGCACGACGCATCGACGTGCCCGATGCGGAGCTGACGCTGTGCGAGCACGGCGTAGGCGTGGACGCGGCCTTGGCGCTCTTCAGCGGGCTGCACCCGGATGGACTGCCGCATCGCTGCGATGCTGCCCTCCAGGTCTCCCTCTTCCATGAGCACGTGCGACACGTGGAAGAGGTAGGCAGTCTGGTCGTATCCGCCGATCGCGTCCCGCCGGTTGTCCGCCTTCGACAGGGCCGTCTCGGCTTCCCGGAGCCGGGTGTGGGCCTGCCGCCGGTCGCCCACCATGGAAGCCGCGTGCGCCTGTTGCCCGCGCAGGAAGGCCACGAGACGGGGGCCGGCCGAGGGTGCTGCTTCTGCGGCCGAGTCCGCGAGCTCAAGGGACATGTGCCCGTGCCCGAGGCTCGATGCCTGGAGCGACATGCCGCGCAGGGTCCGACAGTAGGTGACGTGGTCTTCCGCCTCGTTGGCGAGCCTGAGCGCGTTCACGTAGTACGTCTGGCCAAGGCCGTGGGCCTTTTCGTACATGGCCATCCAGCCGGTGAGGTACGTCAGGTCTGATGCGGCGGCGAGCATGTCCTGTTTCACCGGCTCGGAGGCCTGTGCTCGAAGCCACGGCCCGACGGTGTTGACCAGGAACGCGGCGGCCATCGGGCGCGCGTGCCCGGCCCCGAACTCGTCGAGGATGTCCGCGATGCGCTCCGTCATGGACCGGACGGAGGCCACCTGTGACGCTCCGATGCGGGTGGTGGCCTTGCCCGGCGTTATCGGCTCGCTGGCGGCCCGTGCATCCTGCTGAAAGGCAGGGACCGAGAGCGCTGCGGTGAACAGAGTCGCAGCCAGGAGGCTTCGACGAGATGGGTCCATGTCCGCCCTTCCGAGGTCGATCAGCTCCTCCACAGTGTCGACTGCGAGAGAGCCACCGACGGGCAGAGCGGGTTGCAGGCCAGCCTCCGCGTGCGTGACCGGTCTGCCTAAGCGCGCGGACAGCGCTTCCAGGATCAGCGGCCTGACCTCGGGTTTCGGCGGCGTGCCAGCGATCCAGTGCGCTACGGCCGTCCGGTCGTACGTCAGATCCAACCCAGCCTGCGGGCCAAGCCTGTTGACCTGCTGAGCGAGCTGTGTGCGCGTCCATCGTGCCTGGTCAAGCAGCCCGGCAAGGGCGGGGTTGGGTGTGCGGTTCCTCGTGGCCATGTACTCAACTCCCGACAGCTCATGGCGTTCACGGTGTTCACGGTCCCACCAGTCACCAACGGTACCCGCAGAGCGTGACCACGCGATTACCTCTTACAAGAAGCGATCGTTCTCAGCCCTTGGAGCAGCGGTGACCAGCGCATCACCAGCTACAGAAGGTGTCTCCAGGCTGGGAGACGGATGCACGGAGCACCACAGCCAGACAGGGAGCCACCCCGTGAACCCCCCAGAGAAGCGTCACGCCGCCACCGCAGAAGGAGCGAGCGTCACCGCGCTGAGCCCGGCCGGCACTGCGACCGCGCTCCTGCCGTTGCCCACAGAACCGGGCCCGTTCCGGTGGTCCACCCGTCTGATCGCCGATCGCGGAGCGGGGGCGAACGCCCGGCTGCGAGCCCGGCCCCGCCTCACCGTCTGCGGATGGCCCGGCAACGTCGACGCCGCCGCCCGCGTCATCGGGCACCTGGCCGACAACGCCGCCCGGCACGGACAGCCCTTCCACGACGGGAAGATCGTCGTCCGGCTGATCGCCCATCCCGGCACCAGCGAACTGCTCATCGAGGTCGACGACGCGCGCCCCGACTTCCCGGACTTCGAGCAGGTCGCGAACCAGAGCCACGAGACCCGGCCCGCCCCCACGGGGCTGTCGTGGGCGGCCCACTACCGCGGAACCGTCTCGTGGGACGTGAAGCGGGACGACGACGGCGCGGACGTCGGCAAGACCGTGCAGGTCATCCTCCCCGCGGCATGGGACGGCTCGGCATGACGCACCCGCCCCTCCCCCAGCGCGCAGCGCGGCTGCGCGGACTGCCGGAACGCGTCGACTTCGCGGCGCGGGACCTGGCCGTCGCGCCCGAAGAGGTCGCACCGGACATGGGCACCCTCGCCGCACGGGTGCGGAACCTGATGGACGTCCAGCAGGGTCGGCCGAGTCGCCTGCCGCTGGGCGGCCAGTTCTTCGACGCGGTCGTGACGGCCGCCGGCCCCGAGGCCTGGGGGGGGGGGGGGGGCGCGGGTGGCCGCCACACCCCCCCCCCCCCCCCCCCCCCCCCCCCCCCCCCCCCCCCCCCCCCCCCCCGCCCCCCCGCGGGCACGGGGCGATGTT
>NZ_JBHYXD010000077.1:3794-5700 GCF_042751995.1 Streptomyces sp. NPDC059371
GCTCGCGCTGCGTCCGCCCGCCGCCGGCGGGCCCCCCACTGGGCGGCCGGGCGCGCGGCCGCCCGCCCCCCCCGCGCGGGGGCGGTCTCCCCCCCCCGCCCCCCCCCCCCGCGACCGCGCGGCGCCAGCCCGGACGCCCCCGCCTGCGGACCCGTGATCGCGGACCCGGAGCGGGACTGGTTCATATGGCTCGTCCCTCCGGGCACGCACGCCGTCTGGGACAGCGCCCACGGCGTGTGTCGGGGCGCCCCGTACGAGCTCACCCTGCCCGCCGTGCGGCAGACGGCTGCCCCGGGCCCGTACTGGCTCCGTCCGTGCCGCGGTGACCGCCTGGTTCCGCACTGGCCCCTGGCCGATCTCCTCCACCGGTTCCAGCCGGGCCCGGTCCCCGAGGAGGCACTCCTCCAAGGGTTCTTCAGTACCGACTCCTGATCCCCGCGTGCGGTGGCGGTGTACGCCCCAGTCCCGCCGCCGCACGCGGCCCGCTCCCTGCCGCCGGGCAACTGACCTGGCTCCCCCCGGCGGCAGGGACCCCAACCGTGAGGGGAAACGTCATGCCCGAGCTCGTTGCCACACCGTTCGCAGACCGCCGCTTGGTACTGCGGCGGGGAAGCCCGAAAGCCGTGCAGCTCCCCCATGCTCGATTCGAGGAGCTGCGCACGCGGAGCACCGTGCCCGGGTGGCTTGCCGACGCCGTCGCCGCACAGTGGCAGATGGACGTCTGCGGCCAGGCCCTCGCGGACGTAGTGCTGATGCGCGAGCCGGGGCCGTACGGGTTCAGCCGCGCCACGTGGGAGATCAATCTGGGCTGCGACTACGACTGCGAGATGTGCTACCTCGGCGAGAAGCGCTTTGAGGGCCTGGATATGGCCGGCAAGCGCAGGCTTCTGGAGGTCATGCGGGACGCCGGGGTGATCTGGCTCCAGATCACCGGCGGGGAGCCACTGATCGATCCCGACTTCCTCGAGTCGTACCGGCTCGCCAACGAGATGGGGATGCAGCTCGAAATCCTGTCCAACGGGTCACAGCTGCGCCGGGACAGGGTCCTGGACGTGCTCCGCGCCTACCCGCCCACCAAGCTGACGCTGAGTCTGTACGGCGCGACGGCTGGCACCTACGACGCGGTGACCCGCCGCCGCGGCGGCTTCGACCGGTTCCGCGAAGGCGTGCACAAGGCACTCGCTGCTGGCCTGCGCATCGACCTGAGCCTGATCATCGTGCGCACCAACGCGCATGAGGCCGACGCCATGCGGACTTGGGCCGCCGAGCTCGGGGTGCCCTTTCGCGAGTACGCCAATATCTCGCCCACGATCCACGGCGGCGCGGAAACCCTGCCGTCCCAGTCCCCCGAATACCTCACCGACCGGAAGCCGTTCACCGGCTGCCCGGCCGGCGTGACGTTCTTCCACGCCGACCCGTTCGGCCGGGCCTCGATCTGCAAGGTCGGCCGGGAACCGAACATCGACCTGACCGCCGAAGGCGTGCCAGGCCTTGCCCGACTCGGCCAGATTGCCGGGCCCCTCATGCTTCGCACCGGCGGATGCAGCGGCTGCAAGCTCTCCGCCACCTGCCGGGTGTGCCGCCCGATGGCACAGGTCTTCCAGGCCGCGAAGGCGCCACTCAAGAACTACTGCCAACACGGAGAGAGGTAGTCATGACTGCTGTCATGGTCGAGATCACGCCCCCGCCCGCGGCCGAGGCACCCGCCGACCCGGCCGGGATCGTCCTGGTCGACGACGTGTCCGCGCTCACCGCAAGCGTGGAGTCCGGCTGCAACGACGACAACCCGTACAAGTAGCGCCACCAGTTGGGGGGGGGGCGCGGCGCCCGCGGCGCCCGACACCCCCACCCGCGCGAGAGGGGCTCTCGCGCCCCCGCCCCCCGCCGCGGGGCGCGCGGTGCAGAG
>NZ_JBHYXD010000077.1:5710-6773 GCF_042751995.1 Streptomyces sp. NPDC059371
GTGGTGCCCGCCGTTCACGCGCACCCCGATTGCGTGCTCCCCACAGCCAACCCATAAACCCGTACACCTCCCCCCCACCTTGGGGGCCCGCCCCCCCCCCCGCCCCCCCAACTTCCCGCACCTCTGGAGATTCCATGCCCACCCCGCGTATCACCGAGCTGCCGGACGCAGTGCGACTACTGATCGAGAAGAACAGCGGCCCGATCACCGACTTGGGCACCGTTCACGGCGGCTACAACAGCTCCATTGCCGCCTGCATGCGAACCGGCCGCCGCTCCCCGCACACCCTGTTCGTCAAAGGCCTCCCCCTCGATCACCCCCGCGTCTGGACACAGGCACGCGAGGCGAAGATCAACCCGCACGTCCGCGACCTCACCCCCGCGCTGCACTGGTACGAGGAAGCCGACGGCTGGAGCCTTCTCGGCTTCGAGTATGTCGAGGGAGGACACGCCGACTACACGCCCGGCGCCTCCGACCTGTCCCAGATCTCCGCGACCATGGGGCAGCTCGCCCGGCTGCGAGCCCCCGGCGTCGAGCTGAAGACGATGACGGACCGGTACAGGGCGTACGTCGAAAGCCCTGCCGAGCTGAAGTGGTTCGAGGGGGACAGCCTTCTCCACACCGACTGGAACCCGCACAACGTCATCATGACGAAGGCCGGCGCCGTGCTCGTCGACTGGGCATGGGCGTCGACCGGAGCGGCATGGATCGACCCCGCGCTGTGGCTGCTGTGGCTGATCGCTGACGGCCACACCGCCGAGCAGGCCGAAAGCGTCGCCGCCACGCATCCCGCGTGGAAGACCGCCCCACCGGCCGGGCTCGACACCCTCGCCCGCGTCCAAGAACGCCTGTGGGACTCCATCGCCGAGCAGAGCCCCGACAACTGGTCGCAGACGATGAAGGCCGCCGCGCGGGCCTGGAACACGCACCGGCAGAGTCAGGACTAACGTCAGATACGGGCCCCGGGGGGGCGGCCCCCCCCCCCCCGGGGGGGGGGGGGGGGCGCGGGGGGGGGCGGCCCGCCGCGGGACGGCGCCGGCGGGGGCCGCGGCCCGGGGGGGGC
>NZ_JBHYXD010000077.1:6783-29102 GCF_042751995.1 Streptomyces sp. NPDC059371
GCTCCCCCCCCCCGCGTTTGCTCATCACTTACCCAACCCCCGGGCCCCGCCGCCCCCCCCCCCCGGGGGGGGCCCGGGGGGGGCTTCCTGCTGCTTGGGGAGCCCTCGCTGGACGTGCGCGGGCGCGGCCGCTTCAGGGTTCGAGAATCCAGATCTCACTCTGCCGCGAGGACGCGCGTGACGGCGACTACGCGGTGCCGCGTATGCCCGCCAGCAGCTCCGCAACGAGCCTGGGGCCGCTCTCGGAGTATCGCTCGCCGCCCCGCGTCGACCCGAACCGGCCGGGTCCGGGGTCTGGCAGCAGCGCAAGAGCTCTGTCACCGATCCTGCTGGCTTATTCCGACGCAATGGGTCGGTAGACCTGACGCGCGGCACGGGGCCCGTACCCGTTGGCGAAGCGGGTCCGACAGCAGGATCTTCACCGATGCTGGTGGCCAAGTCGAAACAAGAAGCCGAAGAATCTCCGTCGTTACTTCAAGCCGTCGTCGGAGGGCATCGCCGAGGTCACCCGCCTGCTCGCGGCCGGTGACAGCCGCCGATGACCGGCCGCTGCTACGCAGTCGAAACCGGGTGTTCACCTCAGGCCCGGCAGGCTCCGCAGCTCGCTGATCTTCAGGATTCGTGCGAGCAGCACAAATACCAGGAGCATCGTGAGGCCTCCTGCGGCGAGGCCCAGAGCGGGTGCCCAGGTGGTCGAGGTGACGGTGCTGGAGCAGGAGCGGGCCACGAACCAGCCCAGCGTTCCCGCCGCGAGGGCAGAGGCCGTCAGCTTGCCGTAGGTGCGGCACAGTCGTTTGCCATCCAGCCGGCCTTCGAGGCGTCGTCGCAACAGCATCGCGGTGATGAGCAGGCCGATGGCGTAGGAGGCGGCGTAGGCTCCGGCCAGGCCGGTGACGGCCCATCGCGGGGGCATCAGCAGATGGCAGGCGGTGGCCAGGGCGATGTTTGCCGTACTGATCCACACGGCCATCCAGAACGGGGTCCGGGTGTCCTCGAAGGCGTAGAAGCCGCGCAGCAGCATGTACTGCGCCGAGAAGGGGATCAGGCCGAGTCCGAAAGCCTGGAGCATATGGCCCAGCGGCACGATGGATGCCGGGTGGGCTGCTCCGTGAGCGAAGATCACCTGCGCCATTTGCGGGCCGAGGGCGACGAAGAAGAAGGCGGCGGGAACGATGACGACGCCGCTGATTCGCAGGGCTCGGGAGAGGTCACCGCGCATGTCGTCGAGGCGGTGTTCGGCGACGGCCTGGCTCATTCGCGGCAGCAGGGCGGTGACCAGCGAGACGGTGATGACGGACTGCGGGAGCGACCAGATGGTCTGCGCGTAGGTGTAGGCGGAAAAGCCCACGCCGCCATTGGGCAGTGCCGTGTCTGCGGCGGAGGCGTAGCGGGTCACCACCGTGCTGGCTACGAGGTTGGTGAGGACGAACAGCAGGGTCCAGCGGGCCGCGCTGATGCTCTTGCCGAGCCCTGTGCCGCGCCAGTCGAAACGTGGGCGGAAGCGGAAGCCGGCGGCCCTGGCGAAGGGGATCAGGGCGAGCGCCTGGATGGCGAGGGCGAGTGTGGTGCCCGCGCCGAGGAGCGTGACCTGGGTCTGGGTGATGTCCTGGACGGAGTCCGGAACGGTCATGATGCCGAGGTATACGCCGAACATGGAGATCAGGACGACGTTGTTGAGGACAGGGGTCCACATCATCGCGCCGAACTTGTTCCGGGCGTTGAGCACTTGGCCCAGGATGCTGAACAGTCCGTAGAAGAAGATCTGCGGGAGCAGGAACCGCGCGAAGACCACCGTCAGCTGAAACGCTTCGTGGTTGGCCGGTGAGTCGCTCTGATAGAGGCTGATGATCTGCGGCGCCGCCCAGACGGCCAGCAGCGTGCCGATTCCCAGCACGGACATCGTGAGGGTGACCAGACGCTGCTCGAAGGCCCGTCCGCCATCGGGCTGCTCCATCCTGGCCCTCACCAGCTGCGGAACCAGTACGGAGTTCAGCGCACCGCCGATGAGCAGGAAGTACAGGCTCGCCGGCACCACGTTGGCCTGGTTGTACGTCGTAGCGAGCAGTCCCGTCCCGAGTGCCCCGGCCTGTAGGACTGTTCTCAGCAGGCCCGTTGCCCGGGACACCACCGTCCCTGCCGCCATCAGCATGGACGAGCGCATCAGCCCGCTCTTTGCCGCGTCGGACTTCGTGGCGGTGTGCCGCCCTCGCTTCTGCTTCCCCGGTATCCGTGTTCTCGCCGCGCCGGGCGTCCCCTCCACCATGTGCCTAATCTACGGCGTAGAGATCATCATCATGGGCACTGCCCCGGGTTCTCCGGTCGGCCCACAGTCCCCAGTCGATGGGGTGCCGGCAAGAATGCTGTCACCGATCCTGCTGGCTTGTTCTGTGCCTGGCGGGCTGGCGGCTCGTTGGTCGGGACATAGCGGCCGTCTTGGCGTTCCCGGTCGCGGGCGGGGTGTGGGATGTCGATGCGGCCGAGGCCGTGGCCGAAGGTGCCTGAGCTGACCGCGCAGGTGGCGCGGGCTGTGGCGGCACGGGGTCCGTATCCGTTGGCGATGCGGGTCCGTGATGAGCTGGGCGAGTTGTTCGCGGATGCCGAGTTCGCCGAGGCGTTCGGATCCAGAGGGCGGCCGGGCTGGTCACCGGGCCAGCTGGCGCTGGTGACGGTGTTGCAGTTCGCCGAGAACCTCACCGACCGGGCGGCAGCGCATCGGGTGCGGTACGGCATGGACCTGAAATACGCGCTCGGCCTGGAGCTGGATGACCCCGGGTTCGACGCCTCGGTGCTGTCCGAGTTCCGCACACGCCTGGTCGAGCACGGGATGGAGGAGAAGGTGCTCGACCTGCTGCTGACCGCGCTCAAGGACCGGGGCCTGGTGAAGGCGGGAGGCAAGCAGCGCACCGACTCCACCCGCGTGCTGGCGGCGGTACGCGATCTGAACAGGCTGGAGCTGGCCGGGGAGACGCTGCGGGCCGCGCTGGAGGCGCTGGCCTGTGCGGCCCCGGGCTGGCTGGCTGGGGCGGGGCCCGTTCGGGAATGGGTCGAACGCTACGGCCCGCGGACTCACTCCTGGCATCCGCCGGCTTCCACGAGCAAGCGTGAGGAGATGGCCCTGGTCTACGGCCGGGACGGGTTCGCGCTGCTGGAGGTGGTGCATGCCCCTGATGCCCCGGCATGGCTGCGCGAGCTTCCGGCGGTGCAGGTCCTGCGCACGATGTGGGTGCAGAACTACCACCGCACTGTGGCCGAGGCCGGGGCAGAGGTGAAGCGGCGGGAGAGCAAAGACCTCCCGCCCGGCAGACTGAGGCTGGCCTCTCCGTACGACACCGACGCGCGCTACGGCCTCAAACAGGGCTCCTGGTGGACCGGCTACAAGATCCACATCAGTGAGTCCTGCGACGAAACCGACGTGCAGGACGCGGCCACAGGCCAGGCGATGGTCCCCGGAGCCGACGGACCGCCGCCGCGCTTGATCACCAGCATCGCGACCACCGACGCAACGGTGACCGACGCGGAAATGACCGAACCGGTCCATCACATGCTCGCCGCCCGCGATCTCCTGCCCGCCGAGCACTTCCTCGACTCCGGATACGCCTCCGCCGAGTTGATCGTGGGCATGAAGAAGAACTTCGGGGTCACCCTGGTCACGCCGGTCCTGATGAACAGCTCACCCCAGGCGCGTGCCGGCGCCGGATTCGACCGCACCGCGTTCACCATCGACTGGGACAAGCGGCAGGCCACCTGCCCACGCGGGGACACCAGCACCTGGTGGAGCCCCGTCACCCTGCGTGGCACCAAGGCCATCGTCATCAAGTTCGACAAGGAGACCTGCCGCCCCTGCCCGGTGCGCGACCAGTGCACCCGCTCGAAGACTGGTGGCCGGACCCTCTCCCTGCAACCCCGCGAGCTGCAAGAAGTCCTCGACCATGCTCGCCTCCAGCAGGGCGACGAGCAGTGGCGAGCCGAGTACGGAACCCGCGCAGGCATCGAGGGGACCATCCACCAGGCCGTCGCGGTCACCGGCATGAGACGTGCCCGCTACCTCGGCCTCCACAAGACCCACCTGGAGCACGTCCTCTCCGCCGTGGCTCTCAACCTCATCCGCCTCGATGCCTGGTGGAACGGCCACCCGCTCGACCGGAGCCGCGTCAGCCACCTTGCTCGCCTGGACCTCTCCCTCACAGCGTGACCGAATAGGCCAGCAGGATCGGTGCCCGGCCGGGCACCGCCGGGCGGGCCCGGTGGCGGAGAACACCAGGCCCCGAACCCGCTGCTCTCCCCCACCATTGACACCGCGCCCCGCCCATATCCCCGGGGCTCGTCAGTGCGTGGAGGAAAGAAGAGGGTTGCGGCAAGCGGCTCAGCTTCAGAAAGCCCCGGTGACCAGGGGAAAAACGGGCCAGGCGGATGCCGAGCGCGGAAGTGGCTTCGGCAGTGGGACCACAAGCGCCAGGGGTAGGAACTCACCAGGGCACACCCCGCTCCGGCCGCAGTGCGCAGAACCGGGCTCGCCGGCCGCTGACCGGCTGGTCCCGCCAGGACTGCGGGAACCACGAGAGCCGGCCACGGCCGCGGTGCGGACCTGTACCTTCCTCGGCACGCATGCCGCCGCTCAGCTGCCAGGCCCCGCAGCGTACGGCCTGCAATGAGCAGCAGGTCAGTCGACAGTCACTCCGTAATCGCGGGCGAGGCCTGCGAGGCCGTCGGCCCAGCCCTGGCCGACGGCGCGGAGCTTCCATACCTCCTGACCGGCAAGGCTGTGGCGGTAGAACTCGGCGACGATCATCGCCTTGATCGCCGGGTCCTGCTGCGGTTCGAAGGTCCAGGTCTCGTTGCCGGCCTCGACGGTCAGCACGGGGTCGACGAGTTCGTCGCAGGCGGCGCCGGTCTCGACGTCCATGTTGATCGAGATGACGACCCGTCGGGTCTGCTCTGGCAGGCGGGCCAGAGCAACGGCGGCCTGCCCGGTTCTGCGGCCGTCTGCCGTCTGCTCGGGCAGGAGCCAGCAGGCGCCGTCGGCGGCCTGGGGCTGGTTGTAGAAGACGAAGTCGTCGTCGGACGCGACCTTCCCGTCCGGGCCTGTGAGCAGCAGGGTGAGGTCGGCTGGGGTGCCGGCGGCGGTGAAACTGATGAGGAGGTCCTGGACGGCGTGGGCGGGGAGGAGGATGTTCTGTCCGGCGACCAGGTGGAGTGTCTGGGTTTCGGTGCTCTGGGTGGCGGCCGGAGCAGCAACCGTTGGGGGCGCGGTGGGCATGGGCGGGACGGCGGCGGGCACCGGGGCGAACGCGGGGGTGGCCGTGGTGGTGGCGTGGTGCCACTGCTCGAAGGGGACGACGGCGTACGGGTCTTGGCGGTCGGGGGCGGTGCCGGTCGGGGTGGTGAGGTCGACGTCGAGCCCGGTCAGCGTCGGTTTGGGGTCGTCGTCGACGTTGGCCAGGAGGTCGCCCAGCGCGGAGACGCGGCTGGCGTCGAGGGGCTTGAGGGCCGTGGACAGGTGGCCGGACGGTGTGGTGGTCACGGCGCTGGCGACCTCGTCGGCGCTGCCGGTGAAGCAGAGGGCGTCGTCCTCCCGCCAGAAGTCCAGGTTCGCCCGCACGGCGGCAACCGCCGGATGGTCGGGGCCCAGACGTTCGACGAGGGCTGCCAGCGTCTGCTCCAGCGCCGTGGCGGCGGCCCGCCGATCGCCCTCCTTAGCTCGCAGCTGGGCGAGTTGGCCCGCTGCCTGCACCGTGCTGGGATCCGCCGGCCCCGCGATGGTCACCATCGTCTCGTACGACTCGCGCACGGTCGCCGCCAGCTCGCGCCTGGTGCGGCTTCGACGCTGCCAGTCGTCGAGTTCCCCGAGCACGCCGACTGTCGTCTTGTGGTCGGGGCCCACCACCCGGACCAGATCAGTGATCAGCTCGGCCTCCGCGACCACCGCGTCGACCGCGTTGGTCGCGAAGCCCAGCCAGTCCGCGAGGTCACCACGGGTGCTGAGGGTGTCGATGTGGTCCGGGCCGAGGATCCGGATCTGCCGTGCGAGCAGCTCCCGTAATGTCTCCACGCCGGCCGCGGGTCCGTCCGACTGTACCCGGAACAGCCCGATCAGGGACAAGGTGGCGAATGAGTCGCGGTCGTCCGGCCCGAGCGGACGAGTCTCGTCACCGAGCAGCTCGACGAGCGAGTCGACAGCCTCGGTGTACCGTCCGGCGGTACCCAGCACCGAGGCGATCTTGCGCCGGGTGGCGAGGGTGTCGCGGTGGTTCGGACCGAGCACTCGTGTCTGGTCGTCCAGCACCTCGGCCAGTTGTGTCAGACCGGGATCGGCCGCGGCCGGCTCGCCCCTGGCTCCGAGGGCCGCGAGTGCCTCCCGGGTGGCCCGGGTGGCGGGGTCGTCGGTACCGAATCCCTCCTCCTCCCTAGCGAGCAGCTGAGCCAGTTGGATGATGGCCTGCTCCCGGTTCCCGAGCTCGGCTGTCAGAATGAAGGCCCGGCGCATGGTGTCGTGTACGTCGCGGTGGTCCGGGCCCAGAACCCGCACCTGGTGGTCCAGGAGGGCAAGCCGTTCCCCGAGTTCCTCATTCCGGTCGTTGTGGGTTCGGAGCATCGCGAGAGCAGAGCGCGTTCTGAGGGTGTCGACGTCGTCCGCTCCGAGGGCACGGGTCTGGGCCTCCAGGAGTGCCGCGAGCGCCTCGACCGCGGCGGGTGGGTCTCCGGCGCGGGCCTCGCAGCCGGCGGCGTGGTAGCGGGCCGTCAGGGTGTCGCGGTGGTTCGGGCCCAGGCAGCGGCGGGCGGTGTCGATGTAGCGGGTGAAGTGGGCGAGCGCCTCGGCCGGTAGTCCGGCGCCGTCCATGCTGCGGCCGTGGCGGAGCAGCAGTGGGTGTGCGTCGGTGCGGTAGAGCGCGTCCTCCTCGTGGCTGAACAGTGCGGTGGCGCAGGCGCGCAGGGCCTGGGCGAGGACCGGGTCCGTCTCCACCTCGGGCCAGGCGGCGAGGAGTGCGTCGGCGGCGGTGCGGGCCAGTTGGTGGTGCTGGTCGGGGGTGCGGGTGTCGGGGACGGCGTGCTGGGTGAGCTGGTGGACGCGGACGGCCTGGTGGGGGGTGCTGGAGGTGTGGTCGACGAGGTGGAGCCGGTGCAGGGCGCGCAGGGCGGCGACGACCTCACTCTCGCCGACCCTGGCCGGAACGGCCCCGGGTGCCTGCGAACCGGTGGGCGTGCGGTGTGCGGTGAGGAAGTCCAGGGCCGGGGGGCTGGTCAGGACGGTGAGGGGGATGCCGTTGGCGTCGAGGAACGCGACGAGGTGCAGCACGGGGCGGGCCAGGCCGGCGGGACGCAGGGTGTCGGCGCGGTCCAGGGACAGGGTCAGGGCGGCGAAGACGGTGTGGTGCTGGTCGTCGGGCAGGGTGTCGGGGGCGGCGTCGGCCAAGGCGATGGCGCGGTCGGCGAGCAGGACCCGGTAGTGGGCGGCGGTAGTGTCGGCGTCGGCGAGGTAGGCGGCGGCCTGGGACAGGGCCAACGGCAGGTGGCCGAGGTCCTGTGCTAGGGCTATGAGTTGACCGTCGGGCTCGGTGCGGCCGTGGGCGGCCAGGGCTTCGGTGAGGTAGGCGAGGGCTTCGGCGGGGGTGAACAGGCCGACCTCGATCAGGCAGCGGCCGGTGCCGTTCAGCGCGGCTTCGCGGCTGCGGGTGGTGGCCACCACCCGCCCCAGCGCACTGGCCGGGGGCCACAGGCCGACGAGGTCGGCGGGGTCGGTGACGTCGTCGAGGACCACCAGCCAGCGGCACCGGGGCGCGTTCTTCTTGGGTTCCAGCCAGGCCAGGAACGCTGCGGCGGCACGCTCGGGATCGTTGGGGTCTGCCCGGCACAGCTCGACCCCGGCCTGCGCGTAGCCGGCCACCACGGCCGTGCGGTTGGCGGCGGTGACCCACACCAGCACGTCCACCGCACCGTCGTGCCACAGGGTGCGGGCGTGGTCGGCGGCGAGCTGGGTCTTGCCGACACCGCCCATCCCGGTCAGCACCTGTACCAGCACCGCCGTCCCCCCATGCTGCAGGGCCTCGCCCAGCCGGGCGGCCTGCGCACGCGGCTGAAAGGACTGTGCGCGGGAGGGGATCGTACCGACTTGGTGCGGCCAGGCGGCGGGTTTCTGCGGGCTGCTCCGACGGATGGTCAGGATTCCGGTGTTGGCGATGGCGCCGTCCCCGGTCGCGGTCGCGTTCCCGGTATTCGTGGCCTGTGCCGACACCGGCGTCCCCTCACCGCTCGGGGCGGGGCCCCGGTACCCGGACACCGCGGTGCCGCCGTCCTGCGCGTGGGCGTCGCCGGTGTCCCGAGCGCTCACCGGGCTCGGCGCGACCGACGGCTCCTCGGTCGGCTGGTCGGGAGTGTCGGGGAGGTCAGCTGTAGTCGACACCAGTGCTCGCCTTGCTGTTCGTGCCGTCGGCGGTGGCGTCCCCGGTGTGCTCCGCGGTCGCGGACCCCGATCCGGTCCCCCCGGGGCGCACGACGCCGGTACTCGCGGCGGCGCCGTTGGTGGCCATGGCGGTGCCGGTGGCGAACGCGACGTCCACCGGCCCTGCGGCCTGCACCGCGGCGAGGGCCTGCGCCAAGGCCGCGGCGAAGTCATGGTCCGTCTCGACGGCCTCTTCCAGGGCCAGGATCAGGCGCTGGCGGGTACGCCCGCTCGGCTCCCGTTCCCCTTCTCCTGCGTCTGCTTCCTCCCGGGCCCGTGCCAGTGCCGGATCGGTCCCAAGTTTCGCGCTGACAAGCCCGTGCAGGCGGTCCATGCCCGCGTCCAGGCCCTGATCGATCTCCGCGTCCGCGCGGCCCGCCACCCGCCTGGCCTTGCCCACCAGCCACGCGCACACGTACCCGACCGCGATCTCCACACCCGGAACCACGAGACCCCCCTCGACACCGGCCGACACTCTGCGCTCACCGTACCCACAACAACCCACCCAAACCCCCCAGTTGCCACAGAACACCACGACAGCAAGGCGCAGCCTCGCAGCGGCACGGAGGCGCTGCGGGTCCGTCATGGGCGACGTGCGCCACGGGCCCCGCCTGGCCGGCCGGGGCTGCTCGGAATCACCGTGGTGCTGGGGCGTGCGGGCGGCGGCAAGTGGCATGTTCCGGCAACCGGTTCGAAGTGGCGCAGCCGCTGCCGGTATGCGGAGCATCTGACCGGCAGTGCGCTGGTCTTCTTGGACGTGGCGGAGCAGGTGTGCCGGCACTGCGCGCCACTGGTGGGCGTGGAGAAGGCGGAGGAGGCGTTGTGGCGGGCGGCGGCCGAGGTCGTCGCGGCCGACAAGCGGGTGCGCGGCCTGGAGGGGGAGTCGGGCCCGCGGTCCTGGGACGGTTATGCCCGGGCGCTGTGGGAGGCGGCCCGGCACCGTGACGATGAGGTGTCCGGGCTGCTGGAGCCGTGGACGGCTGATCCCGGATTCGGTGCGGGTGCGCAGCAGGTACTGGCGGCGTGGGCCGGGGTGCTTGAGCGGTCAGAGGCGGCACTGGCCCGCTGGCGGGCGGTGGCGCCTGCGGCCCGCGAGGCCGCGTCGGTCAGCGGAGCGTGCGATGCGGTGGCCGGTGACGGCCGGGTACGGGAGCTTGGTCTGCAGCTGGCGGCTGCGGTGGTGGATCGCCCCCGGTGGGCGGAGCCGTTCGATGTGTGGGCGGCTGTCCGGCGGGCCTGGAGCGGTGCCCGGGACCATGGCGAGGAGGCGGCAGCGGCCCTCGCGGCGGTGCTGTGGACTGTCGGAGCTCACTGGGACGGGGTGCGCGTGCGGGATGTGGCAGCGCTGCCGCAGCCTGCGGTTGTCGCGTCCGACGGGTTCTCCTCGCCTGCGCAATGGGCGGATGCAGAATTCCGCCACCGGTGGCGGCAGTACGTGACGGAGTGCTGCCGCCTGCTGGAGGAGGCCCTGGAGGAGGCCGCTGCTGGCACGCCCGGGGCAGGGCGGCAGCTGGTGCTGGTGGCCGGCTGGCCGCTTGTGCGGCAGCAGGATGCGGAACTGGCGTACCTGGCCCAGTACGAGCAGCGGGCCGACGGTGCCGTTCGGCGGGCGTCGCACCAGCTACGGCTGGGAGCCCGATCACGCCGTGGTGCTGGCGCTGCCCCGCTTCGCCGCCCGGCACGCCGCGGAGCACATCCGCGAACACCGTGGGCGGATCACGGCCGGGCCGGAGCTGACCCCGCGGGCGGACGGTCCTGCAGAACACGACGTGCTGACGCTGCTGCGCGGCGCCTACCCGTACGTGCCGGCGGACGCCGGGAGTGACGGTGCGGACCCGCGCCCCACGGCGCTGGTGGTGAAGGCCCGGACGGGTAGGCGCGCTGCGAGACAACGGACGCGGTCCGGGCGCGGCGGGCCCGAGTCGATCGAGCGGTACAACGAGCTGGTCGCCGGCACGTACGTCTGGGTCCCGGACGACGACCATTCCGGGTTTGCCGCCGCGGAGCTGACCGGGCTGCCCATCCACTGGCTCAAGGACTGGACGCTGTGGGTGGACATCGAGTGCGGCAGGCGGCCCGACACTGCCCTGCACCGCTTATACGGCACGGTGGTCTCCTTCGATCCCGGGGCCGGGATCGTCGGGTTCTGCCCTGTCGGCGGCCATCCCGCCATCGCTCTACCGGTGCACCGGATCGTCGCGCTCTCCGGTGCCCCGCAGCGGCGCGGGAGCGGGGATGTGCCTGCTCACGAACCGGTGGACGAGTGCTGAGGGGGCCGTAGCTATGCCGCAGGACGGGCCGGTGCCGGGGGTTCAGTCCGCCGCGGGGGTGAGGGCGATGAGGGCGGTGCAGGCAGGTCCCCCGGCTCTGAGATCGCGCATCAGGGCCTTCTTCGTCCGGTGAGCGGCGATGAACCGGGCGTAGCGCTCCGCGAATGCCCCGGTGGTGGCATCCCGGTCGGCGAGGGCGGCCAGATCTCCCAGGAGACGGACGATCTCCGGGTAATGGCGGGTTCCTCGCTGTGAGAGGAGTTCTCCCACGCGGTGCCAGGCCGTCTCGGGATCGTGCTGCAGGTCGGCCAGCCGCCGGTCTTGGGCTTCGAGCGCCTGACGCACCGCCCGGTCACGTTCCTCGGCCTCCCGTTGTTCCTGGCGGGCGATACGCAGCGCCTTCCGGGCAGGGACCGCAGCAAAGAGTTCGGCAACTGTGCGGGGTGCGGGAGCGGGTCCGCCGGCCGGTTGGCTGTCCAGGAAGCGGCGGCGCAGCCCGGACAGGAGGTGAGGATCGCCGTCGTGGATGAGCTGGGCGAGGACGGTGTCCTTCTCCTGCGTGTCGAGGGCGGTGGTCCAGACCCGGTGGGCGGCGAGTGTCGGGTGCGGAGCCGGTGGGGGTGAGTGGTGGGCTGCGGCCGCGATGAGGTCTTCGTCGATGCGCAGGAACGTGGCCAGGTCGGCCAGGGGCTCGGGCAGGTCGGCCAGTCCTGGTGGCACGGCGGGTTCCAGGTCGTCGTCGTCGAATTCGCCGTTGTGTGCGCGCAGCAGCCAGGCGATGTAGAGCAGACGCAGGTCTCCCTCGGCGACCTGCCGGCGGGCTCGGGCGATGGAGGGCAGCCACTGCTCGTCCCGATCCCCGTCCTCGTCGAAGTCATCCTCGTCGATGCCGAAGAGGTCGTTGAAGTCCTCGATGTCGTCCTCGGGATCGGACTCCAGGGCGAGAAGGACGTATCCGTTGCTCTTCCAGGCCTCCGCCGAGGCGCCAGCGCAGTACGCCTGGGCGGTGTCCAGGGACAGGGCGGTGGCGGGCCAGCGCAGGATCAGCCGTCGGGTGCCCCAGTTCGCGAAGTAGAGATGGGCGTCGTAGTGGGTCTCCACCAGCAGCCGGGGGTCACCCTTGAAGTCGCCCCAGCTGTAGGTGTTCACGAAGCTGTGCCGGGTCAGGCTCGCGCGTGTCGTCAGTGCGCGGATCTGCGCGAGCTGCCCGTCGGTCAACGGGGTGTCGACCTCGAACTGGTAGTGCTGGTACTCCGACATGGCCCTCTTCCCCCGTTCCGGTCAAGTCGTAGCAGGCCCGGCGGCCCGGCACAGCAGAAACGGCGCAGCGCGCGCCGCGGCATGCACACGAAGGCGTTGAGGTTGTCTGATCCAGCCGCTGGCGGATGGCTGCCTCGCTACGGTGGTCGGCAGTCTGTGCTTCGTGGAGCGTGCGGGGCAGTTCGTCGTCCAGACCGTTGGCACGCGAGGGGATCCCGTCATGCCGCCGTCCTCTTCCGGTTCCGGCTTTTACGCCCCTGACCCCGACGGCGGCATCAACCGGCCTGGTGATTCGTGTCGCCGCAGGGAGTTCAGATCAGCGCGGATTCACAGCCCGCCGGGCCCGGTTGATGACGTTGTGGGCGTCGACCCCATAGACCGCGGACTCCCGCAGCGTGTCCCAGACCCGCAGGTAGGTCGCGACGCTGTCCGCATCGTCAAGCCACAGCTCCGCGTGCCAGTCCTCGACGACGACGCGGCGCTCGTCGTAGATCCAGAACCCGTTGCCCGGGTAGATCTTCAGTGAAGCGGCAAACGGGACGATTCCAAATTCCACGGTGTCCAGCCCGATGACGCTCGCGAGACGATCCAGCTGCGCGGCCAGTACGGAGGGCGGGCACACCAGGGCATAGAGCGCCCCCTCCCACACCATGATCCGGTACTTCCTGCCCTGCGAGTACAGCCCCTCTTGACGGCGGATCCGGGCGCGCACAGCGTCCTCGGTGTCCCGCGGCGACTGCATAAGGTTGGCGTGCCTGGTGAGGACATGGCGGGCGTAGTCGGCCGTCTGCAGCATGCCGGGCACGAGGTTGTTTTCCCAGATGCTCAGCACCCGGGTGCGGTCGTGCTCGGCGGTGATGGCGTCCTGCACGGGACGATGGCCCGAGGCCAGCTGCCGGCGCCACGAGCGGATGTGGGACTCGAAGCCGCGCAGTTGGGCGAGCAGACCGTCGTACGCCTCCGGGTGTCCGGTGGCCTTGGCCCACGCCCTGAGTTCCTCGGCGTCGGCGGTCTGCCTGCCGTTCTCCAGTTTGCTCACCTTGGACTTTGTCCACCCGGCGCCAAGGCGTTCGGCGAGCTGCTCGCCGGTGAGCCGACCCTCAGGACACGTCCTCAGTTCCCGAAGTCGTAGCCCCAGGGCCTCGCGTGCCTGCTGATAGTCGGTGCTCACCGGACCTCGTCATTTCTGGTCGACCTCGAACTCTGCGTACGCAACGGCATAGTGCCAGGCTGCGTCTCGCACCCGGCAGTAGCGGTTGACCGCGGCTGGCTCGGTGATGAGCTCGGCGCCCGTCAGGTTGTCGTCCTCGTCGAAGTTGAGCCGTGCTACTAGGCGTGAGTCGAAGAGCCAGAAGTCTTCGTCGGGCAGGTGCAGCCGCTCGGCCTCCGTGCGGGACAGGTTGCGAATGTCCTCGCCCACGGCGCAGTTCCGTGCTGCGTTGCTGCGCAGGTACAACTGCCCTGGCGTGGCGGGGGTATCAACCAGCCGCACGCGCTCGAACCGCTTGCCCTGCGCTGCCTGCACTCGGACGTTGCGGCACCAGTCGTCGCCGTAATCCCAGTCGATGCGCTGGCCTGCGGCGAACTGGGCCCACTCGTCGGTCTGTTCGTCGCTTGCGTACCGGCGTCGGGTCTCCAGCCGCCATGCGGTGTGGGCGAAGGTCTCGAAGAGGCGCTCGAACTCGTCGTCGGCGTTGATGAGCCGCGGGGTCTCGTCGCGCGGACCGAAGTCGACGAGAGTGTTGCGCGGTACGACGATGGCCACCTCGCCTTCGTCGCGGTGCTGAAGCTGCGCCAGGTCGGCGGGGTCGGTGAGCGGCGGTCCGTGCACGATGACGTCCCCGCTGTCGAGGTCCTCGTGGACGCCGGGGCAGCCTCCTCCCCCTGAGCCTGTGCCGTTGAAACGAAGCCGTCGCATGGCCGTCTCCTCCGCTCGGAGCCTTGGTGTGGACCCAGCCTCCCCGAGGACAACGCCCCGGACACGCGGCTCAGTCGGCCTCCGTGGGAAACATCGCGCAACTTCGTAGGACTGTCAAGAAACTTCGAGAAACCAGCGACGCGGCGAGCAACTCCGCGCGCCTACCGTCTTGTTCATGGTCTCAGCACTTGAGTCGCAAGACGTTGACCCGTTCACGGCCGTGGAGTCGCTGAGGGCAGCACTGGATCAGGCCGGCATCGTGCTGCCGTCGCTCGCAGTCGACCCCGGCTCGCCGACCCCCAGCCTCGTGGACCTTGGGCGCGCGGGCGGACGTGATCATGCAGCTTGCGCAAGCACTTCAGCGAACGGAGCCAGGGGCATGAGCAAGGCCACGGAGTCCGCGCAATCACTGCGTCAGGCAGGGCAGGCCTGGCTCCTGTTCTGCGTGATCTGCCCCGCCGACATACAGCGCGCGTGGGACGCGGAGGAACTCGCGCCCATCGAGACCGGCCCACACTGGATGGCAGCCGAGGCGCCCCTCAGGCAGTCGATGGACGCGATCAAGCGCATCGGGCCCGACCGCCTCGGCCCGGTCCTCGCGGACGTC
The DNA here is from genome assembly GCF_042751995.1 of Streptomyces sp. NPDC059371. Lineage (NCBI taxonomy): Bacteria > Bacillati > Actinomycetota > Actinomycetes > Kitasatosporales > Streptomycetaceae > Streptomyces > Streptomyces sp. NPDC059371. The sequence goes on from NZ_JBHYXD010000077.1 coordinate 21,276, forward strand.
ACCTCGGAGCGCGCGTGGTGGCTGCTCCCGCCCTGTCTCGACGACGAGCTGGACGACATTCTCCTCCTCACCGTCCACCCCCACGGCTGGCCCCTGAGGTGCCCGCCCGTGCTGTACCCGGTGCGCGGCCGCGTGTGGGTAGAGCGACCGGACGGCAGCGGGCGACTCACCGATCCCACCTTCCTCGGCGCCGCGCTCGGCCCGGGCGGCGGCCCTCGACTCCCAGCGGAGGCTTTCGGATGACACAGCAGACCACCATGGACGACGCGCCCGTTGACCTGCCCCTGCCGATGGACCGGCCCAAGCCCGCCCCGCGCTGCGGGGTGTGCGCGGCGCTCGTGCGGCAGAGCGCGGAGGCTGCGGCCTCTGGGGACTACTCGAAGGCGTCCAACTGCAACGTCGAGATCCGCAACCACCCCCACCGCGGACGGCGGCGGTCGTGAGTAGCCGCTTCCAGTTCGTGGACACGGGCACCGGCTACGGCCACCTGCAGCGCGTCGCGAATGCAGGCGTCTTCAACCGGGTGCAGCGGGCGTACCGCGCATACATAGACCACGGCCGCGACTGCGCCACGTGCGCGGTGGACGCCACGCGGTGCACGACCGCCGAGGCGTTGTGGGAGGCGTACCGCGCCGCGAACTCCTGAGCTCTCGCTGTCGGCTCCCCCGTCCGGCAGCGAGAACGGCGGCCCGCCCTCACGACGGCGTACAGGGCGGGTCGCCGGATGAACGCCCGCCCTCTGCACCCCAGGAGGGCGGGCGGGTTCAACCGCCTCTCACCAGAGGCAAACAAGCGCAACAGGAGCAAGACGTGACCGTCGCGTTAGAGCGTTCCGCCACGATCCGCACCCGCGACCCGCAAGAGCTGCTCAACGCGGTCGCTCCGCATATCACGGAGCTGACCGTCAACATCTTCGACTCCGATCTGCCGATCCATTCGGGTCGACTGGGGCCCTCACACAAGCTCGTCAGGCACGCTCGGGTCGGCCGCCAGGCACGCCTTGTCCTATGCGAGCGGTGAGGACCTGCAGGGAGGACGGGCAGGAGTTCCTGCAGAGGCCGCGATGAGAGGGCACGGCCACTCGCTGCCGGAGCCGGTGCCACACTGTGTCCCCAAGTGAGAGGGGTGGGCCGTGGGATTCGGGTTTCGTGTTGGTGTTCCGGGCATGAGCGTGCGTGTCTCAACGCGTGGGGTGAGGACTTCCGTCGGGCCGAGGGCGGCGAGGATCAGTGTGGGCAGCGGAGGTGCCCGGATGTCGACGGGACTCGGCCCCTTCTACGCCTCGAGTTCCCTCAGAGGCAGCCGGCGGACCACGACCAGCACCCGCCGGACCACGCAGTCCAGGTCGGTCGCCCCTTCCGCCGCGCAGATGGAGCGCGCTCGCCGGCAAGCAGAGAGGGCGCAGCAGGAGGCTGATCGGGATGCGGCCATCGCGCAGTTGCGGAAATTGAGGCGGCAGATGACCAGCGTCCATCTGCAGTCCTTTCCCAGCGCGCATCCTCCGGTGATCGGGGATGCTCCGCAGCTGGGTCTGCCCTGGGCACTGGCTGAGGCCCAGACGTTTCACTTGCAGGGTGTGGGGTGGCTGGCCCGTGCGGAGCGGGCCGGCGCCAAACAGCGAGCGGAGCTCGATGCTCCCGCGTATCTGGCGGCCGAGTCAGCACGCCTGAGTGCGGTGCGTGAACAGCTGACAGACGAAGCCGGGCACTGGTGGCAGGCGCTGCTCGCCCACGACGAGGACACCGTTTGCGAAGCGGTGAATGCCGCATTCTCGGACAACCCTGCGGCCGGTTGCGCGCTCGGAGTGGATGGTTCGGTCCTGTCCGTTCTGATGCGTCATCAGGACTTCGACTCGATGCCGACTCAGACACCCGGGCTCACCTCGAGCGGCCGCCCGGCCCTGAAGAATTTGACGAAACGCGACCGGCTCCTGTGGTGGCTGACCGCCATGGGCTCCAACGTGGTCGCCACCCTCAAGGAGGGCTTCGCCACCGCACCCGGTATCACCGCCATCGACCTGGCCGTGCTGACCCGCCTGCCCGACACCCAGCGGCTCGGATTCGTCGCCTACGGCCGCTGGACCCGCCAGGCGATCGAGACCACCCCATGGCGCGAACCCGAGGACGCGCTGCGCTTCCTGGACATCGGGGAGGACGTCGCCTGCTCGGTCACCACCACCGCCTCCGGCAACCTCTCCAGCACGCTCAAGCCGCTGGATACCGCCCGTATCCCGGGCCTGCGAGAACTCCTGGATCACGCGCAAGACGAACCGGAATCCGGTGAGCCCTCCCTCGCCGGCCTTGACAGCACTCTGAGCGGCAACACCCCACCCGACGACCGAGCCGTAACCGCCGACCCATACCGGATCAGGCCGTTTGCCGAATGGAAGCACAGCCACCTGGCCGAGCCGCCGCCCGCTCCCCCGCTGCCGCCCGCCACGGTGTCTCCCCTCGTGGCCGGGCAGACCCTCGCTCTGCCTGAAGGTGCCTGGCAGGGGCTGAGTATCGCCTTCACCTTCGCCGGCGCGGACGCGGACCTCACCCTCTTCCTCACCGGCAACGACGGCACGGTGGCCGGTGACGAGGACTTCGTCTTCTACAACCAGCCCTCCACCGCCAACGGTGCCGCACGGCTCCTGGGCAAGCACGCGCAAGGCCCGCACACCACCGAACGCGCCGTCATCCATCTGTCTGCCCTGCCCGACCGGGTGCAGCGTGTCGCCGTCGCCATCAACATGGACGTCGACACCGGCCTGACCTGCGGATCACTCACCCACGCGGCCCTGTCCATGGAATGCGTGACCGGCACCGGCTGGACCTTCAGCCCACCCGCAGACCCGGACATCCGCGCCATGGTCATCGCCGAGCTGTACCGGCACAACGTCAACGGCGAGCCCGTGTGGAAACTCCGCGCCATCGGCCAGGGCTGGGCGGACGGACTCGACGGACTCGCCCGAGCCCACGGCGTCAACGTCGAATAGCGGGCGTCTGAAGAGCCTGTCAGCGGGCACGTTGGCCCGTCTCTCCACGCGGAGGGGCAAGCACATTGGCATGTGTGGGTCAGCGCAGAGCTTTGATGGCCTTCACGACCAGGGCGCGCGCCTCGGCCCCGTACACGACCATGCGGCGCAGTTCTTCGAAGACCGCATGGACGTCGCCGGCAAGTCGGTCTGGCGCGCTTGTGGTCGGCCGGCTCTCGCAGCATGACCGGCAGCAGGCGCGCCATGCGCGGTCGGCGGCGCGTACGCGCGGTGATCGTCGGGGCCGCCGTACGACTCTCAAACCTCGTCCGGGTTCTCCTCGGCGTACAGGCGGGCATCCAGCTCGGCCGCCCAGGCGAGGGCCCAGGCGCGCAGGTCGGCCAGTTGGCCGGGATTGAGGCCGTAGTCGGTGAAGTCCTTGTCGTCCCACCATTCGGCACCGTTGAGGCGGTCGCGCAGGTCCTGGAGGCTGAATTCGAAGCGTGCGTGGCGGCGGCCGAGCGTTTCGAGGTCGGCGGTGGTGCGGTGCTGGGAGGCGGCGTGGACGTCGATGAGGTCGCGGACTGCGCCGCGGTCTGCGAGCGCGCGGACCTTGGTGCCGATCACGTCGTCGAGGGCCAGCACCGGTCCGTAATCGGTCTGCGCGGGCGGACTCCAGAATGCCTCTTTGAGGACGTCCACCTCGCATTCCTCCCCGGATTGCGGGTCGGTTGCGATGAGACGACCGGAGAGGGCGCCCGTCTCGATCTGACGGACGCTCCAGCCACGGGTGGCGAGGCCGTCGCTGACCACGGCGACGATCTCGGCGATCGAGGCGGGATTCTCGGTGGCTACGTCGAGGTCCTGGCTGAGGCGGTCGACCAGACCGTGGGCCTGGACGGCATAACCGCCTGTGATCACCAAGGGGTACGGGGTGCCGATCGCGAGTACATCGGCAAGGAGCCGGCGGTGCAGGTCGGTCAGGTTCACGCGGCCGGCACACTCCGGACGGCAGCCAGCTCGGGGAAAGCGGCTTCCCAGGCATCCCGCAGCGGCCGGCTGATCAGGGTGCGCAGCACCGGCCACTGCCCGAGCAGCAGATCCCGGTTCAGGAAGGCGACCAGGTCCTGGCGCTGCCCCTCGGCCAGGACGGTGCGGTAGAGGCTCATCCGCGAGCGCGGCTGCTCCACGTCATAGGAGCGGCGTCCTGACCAGGCCACGTGCAGCGGCAGGTCGACCGAGCCGTGGATGGGGCCCGCCAGGTCCTGAAGGCGCGCGGGCAGCCGCTTGGCGTACTGCTCGCGGAGCAGCTCGAACGCGTTCGGTACCGGGAAACGAGAGGAGCTGAGAACCATGCCCCGATTATCGCCTGCCCGACCGCGCGGGTCACGACCGACGCCCGAACCGGCGCACCCCACAGCCAGCTCCTCGACGACAGCCGCGGCAGGCCGAGAACGAGATCGCAGCCGGGACCTCCTTCTGCCCACGGGAACACGACGGCGAGGGCGCGCAGCCAGCCGCGCGCCCTCTACCCCCACCACATTCGTGGCGGCCTGTCAGCTCGGTGGCGTCCCAGAACGTGCAGGCACGGACTTCCCAAGACCATCGAGTCCATCCTGCCGCCGCTTGGCCGGGCGGTCAGCGCCTACGGCTCTCTCCCCCCCCGACGCGCAACACCCGTGAGCACGCCCGGTCCCCGACCGCGTCCGCGCCGCCCTTCCTTCTCCTTCACTCAGCCAAAGGCGAAAGCGGTCGCAACGGGGATGTCCGAGCCCCGACCACGCACGCACGCACGGGGGAGGTGACCTGCACGGACTCCGCAATGGGGGGAGATCCTCGCGCAAGAGAAGTCGCAAGAGATCTCGCAGGAGATGCAGCAAGAGTTGATGCAAGAGATGTTGCCGCGAGGCGTACCCGAGATGCGGCTCGAACGACAGTTCCGTCGGACCGTGGCATCCTCGTACGGCTCTGATCGACGCTCAGAACGAACTCAATCAAGCCCGGACAGATCTGCGGACGCCCTTCCAGCGGGTGCCGGGGTCCAACGAACCGTTGGACGCATGGGAGATGCACGAGAACGCCTGGCGGACGTCATCCCGTCCTTCCTCCCCCGGGCTGGCGTCTGGCTCCGGGTTGCTGCGCGGTCCCCACCGCAGCGTCGAGCTCCACCACGGTCAGCCCCTCGATGGACAAGCCGATGATGCGCAGGATCTGTTCCTCCCGCACGGTCAGCTGCGCAGCCAGCGCGGGCCCGAGTGCGCAACACCGCCCGCACAGCGGACCCCGGCGAGGACCCGACCAGACCAGAACGGATGCCACCACAACCACGTCGACAACATCGGCAAACGACGACGCAACACCATGTTCCCCATGGTGGGGGCGGGCGCGGCGAGGCCGTCGTAGGTGCGTTTCCGGGCCGCTTGCAGCTGGACCAAATTGATTTCTTGTTCAAGTCCAGCACCGGATCCAGGGCCTCGGCGAGGGCGGGCCAGTGTCCTGCGGCGGGCCAGGTCCTGGTCGTCGATCACGGCGTCGCGGATGAGGGTGGGCCGTCCGCTCGGCAGGTGGGTGGGGATGGTGAGCCACTGCTGAGCGGCGGGGTCGTCGAGGTTCGCGAGGCGGGCTCGGTGCTGGTGGTCGCGGCGGGTGAACTGCACGTCGTCCAGTACGACCCAGTGGTCCGCCGCGAACAGCTTGGCCAGCGTGGTCAGCCGGGGCAGGAAGTTCGGCTGGTGGATGGCACACAACCCGCCCGGCTCTGGCAGGTCAGGGGCGCCAGAAACGTTGTTGCGGGGCAACGCCGCGTCCTGCGCTCGGTCACCCTGCTTGACGCCTTCGACATCGCCCTCGCCACCCGTGCCTCCGGCGCGGCTGAGCCGCCGCTGCGAACAGCACTGGGGCTGAGCCTGTCCGCGCGACAGCGGGCGGACATGGTTCAGTCGGCCGAGCTGCTCGTCCGGAGTGAACTGGCCGGTGTCGATCGCGGCCTACAGCCAGTCCTCGGCGTCTGCTGCCCGCTGGTTTCCAACAGCGGATTTCGGGTCAACTGCAGGCGTTCCATCCAGTGGGTGAGGCGTCGAGAAATTTGCGATTTCCCTTGGCCGTCACCAGCCATGAAGTACAGAAAGTGCCTTCCTTTCCGTCAAAGCGAAGAACTATATATGTATCGCCGAGGTGGATTGCGCTAGCGGCGCGTGCACTCTCGGTTGATATCCCCTCAAGCCTCTTCATATAGTTGGATGAGTAGGAATTTCCAACGGTGTCTTCGTCGAATAGATTCTGAAAGGCCTCGGCGTCGCGGTTGTGTATGGCATTCGCGGCTTCTGACTGGAGTTCCCCGATACTGCCTGCCCCTTTTTCAGGTTCAGTGGCAATCGAGTAGCACACGACTGCCATCCAGGCACCCAATGCCGTCAGGATCGCGGCGATGCCGAGGTAGGACCTGGTCTTCTTATCATTTCGCATGAACCCCTCCGGGCATCCGGGACCGTGTGCGCAATCAACTACCGCGCTCAGGGTAGTGCCGCAGCTTCTTTAGTACTTCACACCATTACCCATCCAAGCGGATCAAAGCACCCGATATTGCATCACGCTAATTCAAGCCTTCATGGCTAGATGCCTTTACTTGGGTCCCGCTGAACGGGTCGTTGAATCCTGGCGGAATCTCGTGCAGGATTCAACTAGACGAAGCAATTCCCATGCCTGTGTCCGATTCCTAACGCAGATTTGTCTCAAAACGCCACCGCCAAAGCTTTGAAGTTCACCGCGCCGGCGAAGTCCCTCAATATATTTCGGAAATTCGATTCACTCCGTTGACCGCCACTGGTCAAGCGTGATGGTGTGCATCAATCTCCGAGAGAAGGGACTGGTTTCATGCTGGGACGTATTCTTGCAGCTGCAGTACTGACGACAGGCGCTGTCTTGGCGACAACTTCGGTCGCATCGGCCGATGCAGGACTCAGGAGCGCGTCGGGATGCACGGGAAACCCCGGCAGTACCGGGTCAAAGTGTATTTACGTCAACGGTAGCGGCCTGCGTGTGACAACAGCCAAAACCACGTTAACGAAAAATCATGCCGACAACTGCGGAACTCCGCACATCGACTTCGGCGACATCATGTCCTTCACGGGCCCGAGGACATGCGAGGCAAGGGACTTCAGCTTCGGTCCGGAAGCCGTCAACTACACCTTCCCCAACGGAACCAAGGCGTGCGCCTGGTGGAGTAACTACCCGGACGGAAAAGCCTGCATAACCATCCACAGCTGACCGACTCCAACCGGCAGCGCACATCCCATCGCGCTCCTAGAGAAAGGGAACTGAATCAAAATGTCCAGAGCTAAAATAGCCGCGGTGACAGGCATCCTCTCCGCGGTGATGCTCGCCGTCGCTCCGTCCGCCAACGCCGCGACCATCCCGTTCGGAACGTTCGACGCCAGCCCGGGCCACCAGTCGAGGACGTGGAAGGACGAGGACTACTCCCAGGTCTACTTCGACTACTGCCAGTCGAACCAGGGGGCCCCGAGCAAGAGCCTCGAGATCGAGCTTCGCATGGACAACACGGCCTGGCCCGACCATAGTTGGGGGTCAAAGACGTTCACCAAGTGCTTCAGCAGCTTCGGCAGTTCAGGTGAATGGCACGACCTGGTCTACGGAGACCAGTTCTTCCGCATCAACAAGATCGACAACGGGTCCGCCCACAACGTGCACGTGTACGGCAACAGCTACGCCGATACCACCAAGGCCGACTGAGCAGCCCGCAAGACAGCGTGGGGGGGGGGGGGGGGGGGGCCGCGCCCCCCCCCCCCCCCCCGGGGGCGGGGGGGGGTGGGGGGGGGGGGGGCGCCGCGGGCGGCGCCCGCCCGAAATCG
>NZ_JBHYXD010000077.1:29112-43772 GCF_042751995.1 Streptomyces sp. NPDC059371
GGCCCCGAGGGGCCGCGCCACGCTCCCTTCAGAAGACTTCGGAGTACGTGTTGCAGCTTCGCGCCCGACTGCGTGCCAGCAGCGTCAAATGGGCTTTCCCATTAGCTCTCGGCATTCCTCTCGCATATTATTTCTTGAACAATGGGGCGCCGCCCGCCAACAATTACGGCTATGCTCCGACCGTCGTTTCCTACCCTCTCCAGATGACCTATGCCTTCGCCTACGCAGTGGCATCCGGCCTTTCGGCATGGGAGAGCGGGACACTCAGAGCGAACCGGGTTTTCGAGCTCGGCAGTGTCCGCTCACGGCTCCGTATCGCAGCGGAGGCCCTCATACCTGTCCTTGGCCTGTCCTGGCTCATGCTGATACTGCCCCCGCTGATCGCATTGCTGCAGACCACGACGTTGCCGACGCCTGCGAGCCTTCTGCCGCTCGGCATGGCCCTTGTTGTGTGTGTGGCCCACTGCGTGATCGGCTTCACCGCTGGCATGCTCCTGCCGCGCCTGGTCGCCGCGCCGCTGATGACCGTCGGTACATGGATACTCGTTGCCTTCTCCGCGTCGACCACGCCGTTCTGGATGCGTCACGTCTCTGGCCAGTATCCCGAGTACCTGATGTTCGGAGAGCAGGCGACGTTGGGTTCGCTGGTACCGCACATCATGCTGAGCGGTGGTATCGCACTCGCCCTGTGCGCTCTGTGGCTCCCGGTCCCTTCGAAAGCGCTTCGCCTGCTGACCGCGGCTGTGATCAGCACGGTCTGCTGCGTAGCGGCCATATCGATGGCGCAGAGTTGGGACTACAACCCCCCGATCGCCGTCGACCAGGCTCCGATGAAGTGCGAGGGCACCACTCCCCGTGTCTGTATGCCCGAAGCGACCTCGGATGATCTGGCGGCTGTGCGGCGCAGCAGCGTGTCCATACTCAGCAAGCTGAAGGCCTCAGGCGGCCCCAAGATGCCGACAGCGATCATCGATGACATCACCACGGGCAGGATGTCCGCTCCCTCCACGGCGACGCGATGGAGGGTGGGGCTGACCGCGGGGGCCCGGGCCGGCGATCTCAAGTACCGCATCCTGGCCGCAGCTACGCATTTCCCGTGTTCCGAACCCGATCTTGCCGCAAGCCGTGAAGTGAGGCTCTGGGCGGCCACCGTCACCGGGCAGATCGAGGCTTACAACCGGCGAAACAGCGAAGAAGTCCCGTTTCCCGGTGAGAAGGAAGTCAGCAAGCGTGTGGATGACGTCCTGCGCCTCTCCAAGCCGGAGCAGGGGCAGTGGTTTCGCCAGCGTCTTGCTTCCGCCTGCCACGAGGCATCCTGATGCGGTGGTGGGCGAAGGCACGGGCGGCTCATGTCACCCTGCCGGCCGGCATGCTCGTGTTTCTTCTGCTCATCACGGTCATCCAGGAAGGGTCCGCTGTCCTTCCGTCCCTTACCGCGGGACTCGATCCAGTGCCGCTCATGCTGTTCGTGCCGCTTCCCCTGGTCATCAGCCTGATCCTGTCACTGGAATCCCGTCTGGCTGCTCCCGAGACATCAGGCGTCCGCCCCGTAGCCCTGCTCGACGCGGCGTTGAGCCTGGCGGTGATCGCCTGCGCCCTGACCATCAGCTGGATGGCTGACGCCGCATTCACGTCCCCCCACGCGGCGGCCGCCGGACGCAACACTGCCTTTCTCATCGGCCTCATGCTGATCGCTCGGTCCGCAGTCGGACAACCCTCCGTGATGGTTCCGGTGGTCTGGCTGGTCGTCGTCCTGCTCTTCGGCTTCGAGACCGGGCACCGCGCCCGCCCATGGACCATCGTCCCGGAACCGGTCAGCTCCCTCCACGCCGCCATCGCAGCGGCCGCCACGTGCGGCCTCGGCTTAGCTGCCCAGATCTACACATCGAGGAAGACCGCATGACCTTGCAACTGAACTCCTGCACCTATGCCTATCGGCGCTGGCAGACGCCCGTACTCAAAGACTTCAGCTGGCAGCTTCCCCAGGGCCTGACCATCCTGCTCGGGCCCAACGGAGCGGGAAAATCGACTCTCCTGCGCCTGGGAGCGGCAGTTGCCCAGCCTCGCACCGGAACGGTCCAGTTCGACGGACTGCATTCCAGCACCAAGGACTACCGCAAGTCAGTGGCCTGGATGCCCCAGAACATCACCCCCATCGCGAACCTGACAGCACGTGAGTACGTCAGCTACATCGGCTGGCTCAAGGGCATGAACCGCCAGGATGCGTGGGAACAAGCTGCCCAGGCCCTGCGTCAAGTGGAACTGGCCGAGCAGGCCGACACCCGCACGACACGGCTCTCCGGGGGCCAGCTGCGCCGGGTGGGGGTGGCGGGCGCGCTCGTCCACCAAGCCAAAGTGATCCTCCTCGACGAGCCCACCGCAGGAATGGACCCGCGGCAGCGGCGAGTATTTCGCGACATTCTCCGCAGCCTGACCGACAGAGTCAGCGTCATGATGTCCACGCACGACGTCGCCGATCTCGCCGAAGAAGCCGACCACGTCACTGTCCTGGAGACGGGCCAGGTCCTCTACACCGGTGACACGGCAGGATTCCTTGAACACACCCCCCAGGGCACCGCGAGCGGACGGGCCGCAGAAGGCGCATACACGGCCATCCTGGAAAGAACCTGACCCGGCCCCAACGGCCACCACCCCATCGGTCCCACAAGCAACAGCCGAGGAAGGACCGACCTGATCAAGACAACCGCACAGGCGACAGTTGCGGATCACTGACCTACGCTCAGGCGAATTCCGGGGCCCACGCAGAAGCCTCGACTACACGACGAGGTGGCCAGTGCTTCTGAAAACCTTCGGCTGGTCGTTCGCGATCACCGCGCTCGGCCTGGCGGCAGCGGCCGCCTACGACGGCTGGACCGCGCTCGGCATCGTCGCGATCCTCGCCGTCCTGGAGATCTCGCTGTCCTTCGACAACGCGGTCGTCAACGCCGGGATCCTGAAGAAGATGAGTGCCTTCTGGCAGAAGATCTTCCTCACGGTCGGTGTGCTGATCGCCGTCTTCGGCATGCGCCTGGCCTTCCCCCTCGTGATCGTCACCATCAGCGCCAACACCAGTCCGATGCAGGCCGTCGATCTCGCGCTGAACGACAAGGACCAGTACCAGCAGCTCGTCACCGACGCCCACCCGTCGATCGCGTCCTTCGGCGGCATGTTCCTGCTCATGATCTTCCTCGACTTCATCTTCGAGGACCGGGACATCCAGTGGCTGCGCTGGATCGAGCGGCCGCTGGCCAAGCTCGGCAAGGTCGACATGCTGTCGGTCTGCATCGCCCTGATCGTCCTGCTGATCACCTCCATGACCTTCGCGGTCCACGCGCACCAGCACGGCGGCGGACACGTCGACAAGGCACAGACCGTGCTGATCTCCGGCATCGCGGGCCTGATCACGTACATGATCGTCGGCGGTCTCTCCGGCTACTTCGAGGACAAACTCGAAGAGGAGGAGGAGCGCGAACACGAGGAAGAGGAGGAGGCCGAGCGGACCGGCAGGAAGAAGCCGGCCATCGTCCTCGCCGGCCAGGCCGCGTTCTTCATGTTCCTCTACCTGGAAGTCCTGGACGCCTCCTTCTCCTTCGACGGCGTCATCGGCGCCTTCGCCATCACCAACGACATCGTCCTGATGGCGCTCGGCCTCGGCATCGGCGCCATGTACGTCCGGTCGCTCACCGTCTACCTGGTCCGCCAGGGCACCCTCGACGACTACGTCTACCTGGAGCACGGCGCGCACTACGCCATCGGCGCCCTCGCCGGGATCCTCCTCGTCACCATCCAGTACGAGATCAACGAGGTCATCACCGGCCTCGTCGGCGTCGTCCTGATCGGCTGGTCCTTCTTGTCCTCCGTGCGCCGCAACAAGACACTTGCCAAGACGGCTTGAACTTGCGGTCGTCCATCGGTCGTCCATCGTCTCGTCGCCGGGCGAGACGAGTTCGATCACGAACCGCACGGCCTCCACTTCCACGCTGACGGTGTCCTCGGCTGAGACTCCCGCGTCGGGTGATCACCGTAGCGGGCACGACCGGGCCAGGCTATCTCTGGGCCTTCGCGTCGCTACGGGCATCCGTCGGTGCCAACGCCCACTACCGGCGCCGACGCGAACAAGGCGACTGGCATGCAGCTGCCCAGCGCAATCTCTTCAACCGCATGATCGGCCAGCTCTACCACTGCCTGAAGCAGGGCACGACCTACGACGAGTCGCTCGCTTTCGGGGCCCCTCCCGCCGAGGCCGTTGTCTCCGCGGCGTGAGACGGTCAGCGGGGGGTGAGGCAGGCTTCGAGGGCGGCTCGCTGTTGTGGCGGCGGATGGTCGCCGAGGGGGACTTTGCGGGGGCTGTGATCGCCCTCGCAGAGCCGGCTCTGTTCGTCGTCGTCGAACCACCGGTCCTCGGCGCCCCCCATGGGGTGTCCCCGGAGCAGGTGTCTGGCCAACGCCTCGCTGGCCTCGGGCGCGCCTGGAAAACCAGGGCCGCCCCGACAAGGCCATAGCAATCCTTGCAGCCTCGACCGAGAGCTTGGAAGCCTACGAGCTGGGCGACCTCCTCATCCGGCAAGGCCGCGCACGCGAAGCCTTCGCCGTCTTCACCAAGGATCCCGACGCACCCTTCAGTTCCGTCCTGAAGCGGTAGCGGAAACATTGGGGGATACGCCGGGCCGGCGTATCCGCAGGCCCGGCGCGGTCTCCCAGCCCGCCACGACCTCAGCGAGGTCGAGTGGTGGGTCCTCCCGCCCCGTGACCGATGTCAGTGGCTTCTGCAACCATGCCTTCGTCCGACCTCGATTGGAAACCATCCGGGTCGATCGACGAGACAGCGGTGGCACACGCCATCGACGCGGCGCTGCTGCGCCCCGGCGTGCTGCTGGTGGTGGTCGAGGTGGACGGCTGGCGGCTGGGGCTCGCCGTGTTGCCGGGACGCCGCGGTGCCGGAGCACGCGGCGCAGACCGCGGCGCTGGGCATCGACGCGTACGTCGCCGGCACGCTCCACGGCGAGGGCCCCGAGCAGTCCGCCCGCCGGGACGCGCATATGCGGGAGCGGGTGCAGGCGCACGGCGTGTGGGCGGCGCTGTCGACTGTGGCGGGACCCAGCGGGGGTACCAGGAGACGTCCGGCGGCTCCGGGGTGTGGTCCCCAGGACGGTTCGCTGGTGGCACAGACGGGCTCCCGGCGAGGTGCTGACCGTCGTCCTCGGCCGACCGGGCGCCGCTCCCCGGTCCAGGCGAAAGGCCTGGGTTCAGCAGGAAGCAGTTCGGCCTTCATCCGCCCGGTCAGCCGGTCGGCCTCTCAGACTCCCGGTCCGCCCGGCCTCCCGGTGGCGGCGGGAGCGGAGTCCTCGGTGCGGTAGCGCCGTAGGAGTTCCCGCTCGGCGTCCCGGTGCGGGAACCTGAAAAAGATCAGCAGCGCACCCAGGGCGATCGCGGCCAGGCCGACGGTGTACGCCCAGTCGTCGCCGTAGAGGAACGACTGGCGTGCTGCCGCGACGATCTGGTCGGCGTAGCGGGGGTGCTGCTGGGCGACCTGCCCGGCGGAGGCGAACGACTTCGTCAGCTCGCTCTGGACCTGGTCCGACACGTCCCTGCTCTCGGGGGAAGCGGCGATCGCCGCGCTGAAGGCCGAGGCATAGCCGGCGGTGAGGAGCGCTCCCATGATGGACTGCATGATGGCCCCGCCGAGGTCCCGTTGCAGGTCGGCGGTGCCTGAGGCCATGCCGGCCCGTCGCACGGGCACCGATCCGGTCAGCGAGTGGGATGCGGGCGTCCCGGCGAAGCCGGCGCCGATACCGATGAGCACGTAGGCGAAGCCGATCTGCCAGTAGCTGCTGTCCTCACCCCAGAACATCAGCATCCAGGCGAAGGCGAGGAAGAGGAACGCGTAACCGGTCATCAGGGTCGTGCGGGCGCCGCGTGTCTCGATCAGCTTCGCGGACCGTGGTGCCACGAGCACCATCATCACGGCAAGGGGGAGGATGGCGGCGCCGGCCTCGACGGGGTTGTACTCGAGCACGTTCTGCAGGTACTGCTGGCTGATGAACGCCGACCCCATCATGGAGCCGAACACGATGACTCCCGCGCAGGCGGCGACCCAGAACGTGCGCCGGCCGGCGATGTGGAGGTCGTACAACGGGTTGGAAGCCCGGCGCTGACGCCAGAGGAAGGCTGCTCCGGCGGCCAGGGCGATCACGGCGAGGCCGACGACCAGCGCCCCCTGGCCGGGGACGGCGGCGAAGTTGATCGCCAGCACCAGTCCCGCGACCAGGAGGACGGACAGGATGCCGCCGAGGTTGTCTACCGGTTCGGCCGACTCGTTGGTGTGCGCGGGGACGAACAGCAGGGCCATGACCAGCGCGACCACGGCGAGGGGCAAGGTGACCAGGAACACCGACCCCCAGTAGAAGCGTTCGAGCAGGGCGCCCGCGATCACCGGCCCGAGCATGGAGATGCCGCCGCCCAGGGCCGACCACAGCGCGATCGACTTCGTCCGCCCCGGCCCCGCCCACAGTGCGGCGATCAGCGCCAGGGTGGTCGGGTAGGCCATGCCGGCCGAGAGCCCGCCGAGGATCCGGGCCGCCACAAGGACGGTGTCGTTCGGTGCGTACGCGGCGAGCAGGCAGGCGGGGATGGACACAGTGATGCCGAGAAGCAGCAGCAGCTTGCGGCCGTGACGGTCTCCGATCGCCCCCAGATAGAGCACCGATGCTGCCAGGCCGAGGGAGTACCCCACGGCGATCAGGTTCAACGTGCTCTGGGAGGAGTCGAATGCCTTCCCGATCGCGGGCAGTGCCACGTTGGCCACCGACAGGTTCAAGTTGGCCACTGCGGCAACGACGATCAGGGACGCCAGAACGAGTGACGCCCGCGCCGGGGCCTCGCGCGGAACGTCGATGCCAGGCGCACCGCTTTTCGACATGGAACCTCCGGGCGAAGTTGGGCTTCGCGAGAGTCTTGCCTGATCCGCCGTGCCGCACATCGCCCCATTGGGATGACACGCCCACCGTCGCCGACGCGGTCCGCCCGCCCCGCCGTGGCTGCTCGGGCGGCGGTGACGACCCGGGCATCGGGTGAGTACGGCAGCCCTTTGCGTGGTTCTACTCACCGGACAGTGGCGGGGGCCGCCGACCTGTGAGTCCCGTCCGGTGGGAATACGGTGGCAACGGTGTCGTCGACGCACCGCCGGGCGGTCCCCCGAGCGCAAGCGGCGCCCCGTCCCGTAACCGCGGCGCGGCGTGTGATGCCCTGCGCCTGGTGGGGCGAACGACGCGACGGGGCGGTGCTGTTGTGGCCCGGAGATGGCGACGCCCGCCCGGAGCCAGGCGGTGTATGTCGTGCCGGCGTTCGGCGCTGTTACGGGCGCGCGGCGAGGTCGTCGCCGGGACGGGTGGGGCTGCCGGGGCGGAGGCGCGGATCACGGACGGGCGCTGGGACATCGAAGGCCCCTCCACGAGGCGAAGGGGCACTCGGACAGGGGCGATCTCAGCAGGACCGGCCGGGAAACCCCAGAGGCGGGACGGGAGTTGGCGCGCCGGTCTGCTGCAGGGTGGGACAGATCCGGCTCACGGTGAGCGGGCCGGTTCGCCCCGCGGGCCGACGGGTACAACGGCTGCCCGGTCTTCCCTCGGCCGGAAGACCATGAACCGGCGCGATCCCGGGCCTCTGTCAGCTCCGGCATCCGGAATTCCGGGTGCCGGAGCTGACCTGCACAAACACTTCAATTGAGGGCGCCTGGCGCCGGCACGGGAGTCGGGGCGGCAGCGGGGGCACTGTTCCCTCCCCAGGGTTCCCCGATGTCCGGCGCCCCGATCCGGGGATGCCAAGGACACGCCATTAGAGATCAATTCACTGCCCTCGCCACTGGGAACGACGCGTCGCTTCCCTACGCCCCATCAACACTGTGCGCCGCACGCGCGGAACAAGATATGTCCTGGTATCCAAATTATTGTGGCTTTCATCCAATTCTGTACAGGATGGGGCCGCGCGTATGGCGTTCGCAGAACCGGTCGATGATGGAGCCTCCGCCTCCCCCGGCCGACCCGGCAGGCACAACAAGGAGCAGTCCTTGGCCCCGCTGCTCGCTGTATGCGCCGGGTATTTCATGGTGATCCTCGACGTCACCGTCGTCAGCGTCGCGGCGCCGGTGATCGGCCGGGAGATGTCGGCTTCCGTCACGGGCATCCAGTGGATCACCGACGGATACACCCTGGTGTTCGCCGGCTTTCTGCTGCTGGGCGGCGCGATGGGTGACCGATGGGGAAACCGCCGGATCTTCTGCACGGGCGTGGCCGTGTTCACGCTGTCCTCCGCCGCCTGCGCTCTCGCTCCCAATGCTCCATTCCTTACCACGGCCCGTCTGGTGGAGGGACTGGGTGCGGCGTTGATCGTGCCCGGGTCGCTGGCGCTGCTCCGGCAGGCATATCACGCTCCGGCGGCTCGTTCGAGAGCCTTCGGCCTGTGGGGATCCATGGCCGGCATCGCGGCCTCGGCCGGGCCGCTGCTGGGCGGACTACTCGTCTCCACCGTGGGCTGGCGATGGGTGTTCCTGATCAATCTGCCGGTCGGCGTCGTCTGCCTGGTGCTGACGCTGCGCCACGTGGAGAGTTCCCCCCAGCTGGTCTCCCGCGCCCTCGACTGGCCCGCGCAGTGTGCGGTGGTGACCGCGGTGGCCTTCCTGACGACCGCACTCAACGAGGCCGGACGACGCGGCTGGACCGCACCGGCCGTCCTCGCCGCGGCAGGCCTGTCCGTCCTGGCAGCCGCCGCCTTCGTCGTTCGCGAACGGCTCGCGCGATCCCCCGCCGTCCCGCTGGACCTGCTGTGTTCCCGCGCACTGGGCGGCGGCGCCGCCATCGGCCTGCTGTTCAACTTCGGCTTCTACGCCATGGTGTTCACCGCCAGCCTGTACTTCCAGCACCAGCGCGGCTTCAGCGCGCTCGAAACCGGGGTGGCGCTGCTCCCCGCGGTTGCCATGACGATGTTCGCCTCCGTCGTGTCGGCCCGGCTCGCTCGCCGCACCGGAGACCGGCCCCTGGTGATCACCGGGATGCTCCTGGCCTCCGCGGGCCTGGCGAGCTGGACCGCGGCAGGAGCCGAACCCGCCTACCCCCTGCTCGTCCTCCCCATGATGGCAGCGGGATTCGGCACCTCCTTCGCACTCACCGGCACAACCTCCACCGTCATGGGCGCCGCACCACCGGCATACTCAGGGACGGCTTCCGCCCTCTTCAACACCGCCCGCCAGGTGGGCAGCGCCACAGGCGTCGCCCTCGGCGGCACCCTCCTCGCCACCGCCACCACCTACGGCCAGGGAATCCGCGTCAGCATGGCCATCGGCGCACTCGCCTACCTGACCGCCGCCGGCCTCGCATGGCGATGCGTACCCCCGAAATCCGAACACAACGTTCCCGGCCCGTAGATCGGCCTGCTCGATGGTCACGCCGCCCTGTCCGCGCGAACAGACGCCTCCCGCCCGGTCATCCACCGACAACGTCGACTCGGGCCACCCCATCGGTACACCGATCATCGAGAGGCACAGCCGCCTCAGGAACGGGACTCCAACACCTCAACAGCACCCGTCCCGGTGTCGTAACTGCGCAGCGTGGTGAGCCGGACCGACAACGGCGGCGCCGGCAGCAGAGCGGGGATCCGCCGGTCGGCGAACACGCCCGCCCGCGGGGAACGGCCGAGGGTGATGTGCGGGCTCCAGTGTGTGGGGTCGTGGAGGGGGTTGAGGGTCTCGGGTGGGCTGTCCGAGGTCACCGCGTCCCACACCCGGCCGTGCAAGCCGGCCAAGGCGGAATCGAGATCAAGGGCCCAGGCCAGCACCGAGGTGGGCCGCTCGAAACGGACCACACCGGAAACCCGCACGTGCAGGGGCAGCGCGGCGGCCACCTCGGCGAGCTCCCAGCGGATCGGAGCGGTCAGCTCGGGACAGGAAGCCAGCGTGAGGTGCGGGCTGTTGGTCGGTGAGCGATGGCGCGCCTGACTGGGCAGACCCGCATCCGCGAGCCGTCGCCAAGCCGCCCGGACCGCGAGATCTGCCGCCTCGTCCAACAAGACCTCAACCGTGCGCACCGAAGCAGCTTAGCGGCGCAACCTGCGGTCTTCGCGGTCCACTGACCGGCGGCCGATCGGGAGCTCAGCGCGGTCGCACCGCCAGAGGCGGGAAGTCGACCACAGTGCGGAGGTACGGGAAGCGCGACGACGAATCGACTCGTACGGAAACGCCTTCTGACGGCGGTGTTGCGCATCGGCCCGGGCGACGCGCAACGCTCCGCAGAAGCGCAGCGAGGGCCTCCCGCTGCTTGGTCGGGCTCGCCACCAAACGCCCAGGGTCATCGCCCGGGAGTGGTCCGTCCCGTCCCTGACGGTTGTGAGGCGTCGGTGAGGTCGGCGCCGGTGGCGGCGTCCCGCTGGAAGTGGTTGGTGCCGTGCCAGTCCAGGCACATGACGGTCGCATCGTCCTGCAGGTGGCCCTGGTTGGCGTCGACGATCGCCGCGATGAGGGTGCGGGCGGCCTCGCGGGGATGCAGCGCGCGGGTGCGCACGATCAGGTCGGCCAGGTTGAGGCTGCCTGCGTTGTGCTCCAGCATGCCGTCGGTCAGCATCACCAGCCGGTCGCCCGGCCGCAGGTCCAGCGACTGGACCCGGTAGGTGTGCGGGGCGTCGAAGCCGAACGGCATATCGACCGTCGGAACGATCTCCTGCACCTGGCCGTCCCGCATCCGCAGCGGCCAGGGGTGCCCGGCGTTGACGAACTCGGTACCGCCGTCGAGCAGGCTGATGCGCAGGAGCTGGCCGGTGACGTAGCCCTTGTGGCCGTGCTCGCGCATGGCCTGGTCTGCCTGGCGGGCCTGCTCGGCGAGATCGGCACCGGCCCGTCGGGCCCGGCGCAGGGCGCCCACCGCAAGGGTGGCCAGGAGTGCGGCGTCGACGTCGTGGCCCATGGCGTCGGTGACGGAGAGCTGGACGGTGTCCCGGTCGATCACGTAGTCGAAGGTGTCGCCCCCGACGTGGTCGGCGGGCTCCAGCGCCCCGGCGACCGCGAACTGCGCCGCCTCGCACGCCAGCGACGCCGGGAGCAGCCGGTGCTGGATCTCCGCGGCCAGGCTCAGCGGGGTGGTGCGCCGGCCCCACTGGTACACGTCGGTGAAGGACCGGTTCGCGATGACGATGTACGCCAGCGCGTGCGCGGTCTCGCCGATCTCCCTCATCACCTCCCCGTCCGGCGCCGCGGGCAGGAACAGTTCGAGGAGCCCGATGGCGTCCCCGCGGTTGGTCACCGGGGCGACGATCCGCACCAGCGCGCCCTCGCCCTTGTCCTCCACGCTCGGCCGCTGGGTGCGGATCACATCGTCGTACAGGGTGCCCCGCAGCGTGATGCGCCGGGCGGGTTCATCGGTGTCGACGCTGCCCGCCGCCCCCAGCCGTACGACGGAGCTGCCGGCGAAGTCGGTGATGAGGAACGACACCGACACCGCCCCGAGACGCTCCTTGAGCATGCGCGCGACCACGTCGAGCGACTCCACGGGCGCCGCGGACTCGGCCGCCTCCAACGTCCCCGCCAACGTCATCGCACTGCCCCGGCCACTCCCGTCCCCGGCAAGACGAGAGACCCGCTCACCATCCGGCCGTCCTACGGTCACAGCCACTCCCCTATTGCTCGATGACGCTCAGGAACTTCGCCCAGAAAGACGCGGAAGACCAGTACCGATCCCGGTGCCCGGACAGGCCACATTGCACCGCCGGGCCCGACTTCTGCCCGCAAACACCATTACCAGGTGGTTGCGAGGAGGATGGCCGTGTAGTGCGCGGTGAAGGCGGCGATCGTCAGGGCGTGGAAGACCTCGTGGAAGCCGAACCAGGCCGGTGAGGGGTCCGGGCGCTTGAGTCCGTAAACGACGGCGCCCGCGGTGTAGAGCAGACCGCCGGCGATGACGAGTACGACGACGCCAGCACCGCCGGTGCGCGCGAAGTCGGGCAGATTGAAGACGGCCACCCAGCCCAGCGCGATGTAGCACGGGGTGTACAGCCATCGGGGAGCCCCGATCCACAGGATGCGGAAGGCGATCCCGGCCAGCGCACCCGCCCACACCACTGTCAGCAGCACCCGCTGCCGGCCTTCGGGCAGCAGCAGTACCGCCAGCGGTGTGTAGGTGCCGGCGATGATCAGGAAGATGTTCGCGTGGTCCAGCCGCCGCAGAACCGCCTCCCCGCGCGGACCCCACGTTCCGCGGTGGTAGACGGCGCTGGTACCGAACAGCAGACAGGCCGACAGCGCGTACACCGAGCAGGCCGCCACTGCCGCGCCCGTGCGCGAAAGGACGATCAGGACGATGCCCCCGACCAGCGCCAGGGGGAACACTCCGGCGTGCAGCCAGCCGCGCATCCGCGGCTTCAGCGCAGCCGCCGCCCGCTCCACCCCGCCTTCCGGGCCGGTAGCGGCAGTCAGCTGGCCTGTTGCGACGGTAGACACATCCATCGCCGGGATACGCAGGGTGTCGGGCGGGTTGCCCGGGCCGGGCCGGGGCCCCCGTCCGTGGGACGGCGGCTCAGTGTCGTCGGCGATCATGCGCTCATATTCTTGAAAGGGCGGAAGCGTGCGGTCGGGCGCGGCACCGCGGACCGCGTATCAGGTGGCGGCTGTGTGCAGGGCTGCACTGCGGCGGTGTTCGGCGTTGACGCGCTGGGCTTCTTCGAGCTGGTCTTCGAGGATGATGATGCGGCACGCGGCCTCGATCGGGGTCCCCTCGTCAACGAGTTCCCGGGCGCGGGCGGCGATACGCAGCTGGTAGCGGGAGTAGCGGCGGTGTCCGCCCGCGGAGCGCAGCGGGGTGATGAGGCGGTGTTCGCCGATGGCGCGCAGGAAGCCCTGCGTGGTGCCAATTATTTCGGCGGCCCGGCCCATGGTGTAGGCGGGGTAGTCGTCGTCGAGACGGTCGAAGGAATCGTCTGCTGTCATCTGACCTCTCTGTGGCACGCGTGGAGGGCCCTGGCGCCGTGCGGCGCCAGGGCCCGAAGGAACTGCTTCACCATCTGCCGGCCCTGTTACTGCGCCGGCCTTCTGTGTGCGCACACCCGACCGAACTGCTGCCGGGGATGCTGGGATCGCGGTTGCTCGACCGGAGACCACCTCACTATCGATGTCCTGCGGTACCCGGACTCAACAAGCCGCCCGGGCGATCCTGATGGCGCCCAATTCCTCCGTTCATTCCCTCAATGCTGGTACTGCTCTACTGCGTACTGCTGGTGATGCGACCTGCTCTGTGGCCTGTGACAGCGCCACTCTTCGGCAGCCAGCCCCGTCGCCCGTCCTGCGTCTGCTCTGGCTTGGAACCCCACTGCCGAACCTCCCGGTACGCGCGCCCGCAGCCGGCGCCTTTACCGAGGTACTGCTCACCGACTTCACTGCTGAGCACTGCGAACTGCACTTGCGGGTACTGCCATTGCATCAACTGCGGTTCTGCTCACGGTGGCCCCTGATCACTGCGGGCCACCCGGTCCGGTTGTCAGTCCCGTCGCCGTCCTGCAACCACCCTGGCTTCGAAACTCCACCACCGCACCGTCCTGCGCACTGCGACTGCATGTACTGCTCCCGGCAGTTCGTGTCTGCCGGACCCTGCTGTCTCTCTGGGCTACGAGAGAAACCATAGCCAGACGATCTCCCAATGTCTACTCTGCTCAACATAGATTTTCGCGTGTTCGACGGAGAGGTAGTCGGGTGCTGTCTGTCGGGTTGAACGGTTGCGGGCGGGGGCACAACGACCGCGCAGGCAGGGCCGGACACCGACAACAGACCCCGGAGCGCGCGATGACCACGATGAGCACCGAGCGCACAGCCCTTCGTTCTCCGTCCGCCATCGCCGAGGCGCGCCAGGCCACCCGGGCGTTCCTCGAAGCCCTCGGGCAGCCGGCCATCGGCCGGGAGCAGGCCGACACGGTCGTCCTGGTCGTCTCCGAGCTCGTGACCAACGCTCTGCGCCACGGTGGTGGCGCCTGCACCCTCCGCTTCGCCGCCCACCCCGGCACTATCGAGGTCGCCGTGGAGGATCCCAGCCCGAGGCTGCCGCGGATGCGGACCCCCGACCTCGTCGACGGGACAGGCGGATTCGGCTGGCACATGGTCAACGACCTCGCCCACCGCGTCGTCGTCACGCCCGGGCCCGAAGGCGGCAAGACCATCCGCGCCCTCCTCCCCCGGTAGCGCGCTGTACGCCGTCGATGGTCCGTGGCGCGGCCGAGATGCTTCCTCCCGCCCGCGCCACGGACCCCGGAAACCCGGGAAGGGCGGCCCCGCAGACTGGCCTGTTTACTGGAGCTTCGAGCGGTCATACGGGGTCGCGTAAGGCGTTTCCACCCAAGAGGGAGTGATCGGCCGTGTCGGGTGAGCAGAAGACCGAGGCGAAGGTCGAGCAGGCCAAGGGCAAGCTCAAGGAGACCGCTGGCCGCCTGACGGGCAACGAACGGCTGACCGCCGAGGGCCGCGCGGAGCAGGCCACGGGCGACGCCCGCGAGGCCAAGGAGAAGGTCAAGGACGTCTTCAAGCACTGACCGCTTGTATGCGTCAGGGCCGGGACCCACTGCTGGGGGCCGGCCCGAAAGACAGTGAGCGCCGAGACCGACGGCTCAAGTGGCCGCAGGCGCCGGGCGGCGAAGGT
>NZ_JBHYXD010000078.1:0-42869 GCF_042751995.1 Streptomyces sp. NPDC059371
CGAGCTCTCGGCTCCGCTCGAGCAGGGGGGACCCCCATGACGCCGCCGGGCCCGCCCTCCGGGCGGACGACGCGACTTTGCGGACACGACCTAGCGGGCCGCCGCCAGGGCCCGGCCCACCCCGTGCTCCTTCGGGCCGAGGAAATGCGGATCCGGCTCGAACACCGCGTCCAGCGCGGCTTTGCCCGCCGCGAAGATCTCCCGGGTGTTGCCGTAGTACCAGGTGACGTCGTGCTTGGCGGCCACGCCGATGCCGTACGAGCGCACGCCCGCCGTCCGGCACAGGGCGAGAGCACGCCGGATGTGGAAGTCCTGGCTGATCAGGACGGCCTCGTGGACACCGAAGATCTTCCGGGCGCGGACGCAGGAGTCCCACGTGTCGAAGCCGGCGTAGTCGCTGACGATCCGCCGGTCGGGCACCCCGTGCGCGGTGAGGTAGGCACGCATCGCGTCCGGCTCGTCGTAGTCCTCGCGGCTGTTGTCGCCGGTGACCAGGACCACCTCGATCCGGCCGGCCCGGTACAGCTTCGCCGCGGCGTCCAGGCGGTGGGCGAGATAGGGGGACGGCTCGCCGTCCCACAGCCCCGCGCCGAAGACGATCGCGACCTCGGTGCGCGGGGCGTCCGCCGTCGTCCGCAGCCGGTCGCCCGTCGACACGTACAGCCAGGTCGCCGGGAGCAGCGCCAGCACGCACAGGACCATCAGCGTCTGCACGGCCCGCCGTTGGGCGCGGCGCGTGCGCGGCAGCGGCGGCAGACGGAGCAGTCGCGGTCTGCGCGGGCTCGGACGCTTCAGGCGCGGCATGGTCGATGTCCCCCAGAGATCGTCACACGGACGAAGACGCATCGTAAGGCCGTCCGGTTCACCCCGACGCGCCGACCCCCGGCCGTCCGGCGGGAGAGAGCCGCAGGTGAGGGCCCCTCACACCGTGCCTCCACCGATCCGTGAACCACTGGAAAACACCCGTGACGCCCACGCAACGGCCCGGCAACCTGCCGCCGCCAGGATCGACGCATGACGGCCTCGAACCCCGCTCGCGACGCGTTTCCCCACCGCTTCGGCGGCCCGCCGCCCCGCGGCGCCCATGTCGAAGGCCACATCGAAGGCCTCGGCAGTGCGGCGCAGCTCATGAACCGGATCGCCGGCCAGCTCGGCAGCCGGCTCGCCCTCGTCGCGCCCGACGGCACCCGCCGTCCGGCACCGCCCGCCCTCGTCCTGGTCGCCCACGGCAGCCGCGACCCACGCGCGCTCGCCACCGTACGGACCCTGATCGAACGCGTCAGCGAGCTGCGCCCGCACCTGAACGTGCACCTCGGTCACATCGAGCTGAACGAACCCCTCCTCGCCGACACGCTCGCGGCCCTCGCCGGCCGGCAGGACACGGTCCTCGTGCCGCTGCTGCTCGGCCGCGGCTACCACGTCCGGCGCGACATCCCCGAGACCGCCGCCGCCGTCCCCGGCCTGCACGCCCGCGTCGCCGGTCCGCTCGGCCCCCACCCGCTGCTCGCGGAAACCCTCTACGCCCGCCTGGTCGAGGCCGGATGGCGCACCCGGATGAGCGACACGGCCCGCCGCGCGAGCGCCGTCGTCCTCGCCTCCGCCGGGTCCCGTGCCCCGGACTCGGCCGCCGACACCCGCCGCACCGCCCAGATGCTCGCCGAACGCCTCGGCGTCCCGGTCGTCCCGGCGTATGCCTCCGCCGCCGCGCCCACCGTCACCGCCGCCGTGCGCGCGCTGGCCGCCCGGGGCCGCCACCGGATCGCCGTCGCCTCGTACTTCACCGCCCCCGGCCGCTTCGCCACTCAGGTCGCCGAGGAGGCCCCCTGGATCTGCGCCGAACCGCTGGGCGACCACCCGGCGATGGCCCGCCTCGTCCTGCACCGCTACGACCAGGCCGTGGCCGCCCCCGAGTCCGCCCCGGAGCGCACCCTGATCCCGGCCTGAACCCGGCGCGTCTCCCCACGCCCGGCACCGTGCCGACGGCGCCCCCGCCCCGATTGTCACCGCCTGCGTCTACTGTCGGGGCATGGAAGGCATGGCACCGAGGACCGAAGACACCGCACCGCAGACACACGAGAATCACACGGCCCACGAGAACCACACGCCACACGAGAACCACACGGCCCCTGACGTGTACGACCTGTCCGCCGTCGAGCGCTGGGCCGCCGAGCCCGACAAACGGCCGGGCCGCACCGCCTTCCAGCGCGACCGCGCCCGCGTGCTGCACTCCGCGGCCCTGCGCCGCCTCGCGGGCAAGACACAGGTCGTCACCCCCGGAACCCTTCCCCAGGTGCTCGGCACGGCCGGGTCCGGCGGCGCGCCCATCCAGGTGTGGGACGCCAGTCCGCGCACCCGGCTGACCCACTCCCTGGAATGCGCCCAGGTGGGCCGCGAGCTGGGTGCCGCCCTCGGCTGCGATCCGGACCTGGTCGAGGCGGCCTGCCTCTCGCACGACCTGGGCCACCCGCCCTTCGGGCACAACGGCGAGCAGGCGCTCAACGAATTCGCCGAGGACTGCGGCGGGTTCGAGGGCAACGCCCAGTCGCTGCGCCTGCTCACCCGGATCGAGCCGAAGCGCTTCGTGCGCAGCGACATGGTGACCCCGGCCTCCGCCGCCGCGGGCGACGACCTCGTCAGCGTCGGCCTCAACCTCACCCGTGCCGCCCTCGACGCCGCCACCAAGTACCCGTGGCCGAGAGACGCCCGTCCCACCGATCCGAAGTCGCCGAAATTCGGGGTCTACGAGGACGACCGGCCGGTGTTCGACTGGATCCGCGAGGGCGCCCCCGGCACGCGCACGTGCTTCGAGGCCCAGGTGATGGACTGGGCCGACGACGTGGCGTACTCGGTGCACGACGTCGAGGACGGCCTGCACGCGGGCCACATCGACACCGCCAGCCTGCACGCCGGACCGGAACGCCGGGAGATCTTCGCCGTGGCCGGCGGAAGGTACGCGCCCGAGGACACCGATCCGGCCGAGCTGGCCGAGGCCCTCGACCGGCTCCTCGGCCAGGAGTGGTGGCCGCACGGGTACGACGGATCGGCCGTCGCGCAGGCCCGTCTGAAGGACGCCACCAGCCAGCTCATCGGCCGTTTCTGCCTGGCCGCGGAGGGTGCCACCCGCGCGCGGTACGGCAGCGGACGCCTCACCCGGTACGGGGCGGAACTGGTCGTGCCGCGCGCCGCCAGGCTGGAGTGCGCCGTCCTCAAGGCGGTCGCCGACCGGTACGTGATGCAGCGCGCCGAACAGGAGCGGCTCCGCGCCGACCAGCGGATCGTCGTCGCCGAACTCGCCGAGGCGCTCACCGCCCGCGCCCCCGAGGTCCTGGATCCGCAGTTCCGGGCGCTGTTCGACCAGGCGGCCGACGACCGGGCCCGCAAGCGCGTGATCGTGGACCAGATCGCATCTCTCACCGACGCCTCGGCGCGTTCCCTGCACCTCAGACTCACCACGCGTTCCCATGGGGGCGGAGAAGTGTGACCCTGCGTGGCCTGATCGGGCCACTACCCCTTCCCGCATCACGCTCCGTGCGGGAGGCTCGCATATGGCGACATCCTTACGAGGAGGCATCAAGTGGTCGACGCGGATCAGACATTCGTCATCGTCGGAGGAGGCCTGGCAGGCGCCAAGGCGGCCGAGACGCTCCGAGCGGAGGGCTTCACCGGCCGCGTGATACTGATCTGCGACGAACGCGACCACCCCTACGAACGGCCGCCGCTGTCCAAGGGCTACCTCCTCGGCAAGGAGGGGCGCGACAGCGTCTTCGTGCACGAGCCCGCGTGGTACGCGCAGAACGACATCGAGCTGCACCTCGGCCAGACCGTGGACAAGATCGACCGCGCGGCCAGGACCGTCCGCTTCGGTGACGACGGCACCCTTGTCCACTACGACAAACTGCTCATCGTGACCGGCGCCGAGCCGCGCCGCCTCGACATCCCGGGCACCGGGCTCGCCGGCGTGCACCACCTGCGCCGCCTCGCCCACGCCGAGCGCCTCAAGGGCGTCCTCGGCGCGCTGGGCCGGGACAACGGCCACCTCGTCATCGCCGGAGCCGGCTGGATCGGCCTGGAGGTCGCCGCCGCGGCCCGCGAGTACGGCGCGGAGGTCACCGTCGTCGAACCCGCGCCGACCCCGCTGCACAACGTGCTCGGCCCCGAGCTGGGCGAGATCTTCACCGAACTGCACCGCGAGCACGGGGTGCGCTTCCACTTCGGCGCCCAGCTCACCGAGATCGTCGGCCAGGACGGCATGGTGCTGGCCGCCCGCACCGACGACGGCGAGGAGCACCCCGCCCACGACGTCCTCGCGGCCATCGGCGCCGCCCCGCGCACCGGCCTCGCCGAGGCCGCCGGCCTCACGATGGCCGACCGCGCGGACGGCGGCGGCATCGCGGTCGACGAGCTGCTCCGTACCTCCGACCCCGATGTGTACGCCGCCGGTGACGTCGCCTCCTTCCACCACGGCCTCTTCGACACCCGGCTGCGCGTCGAGCACTGGGCCAACGCCCTCAACGGCGGACCGGCCGCCGCCCGCTCGATGCTGGGCCGCGGGGCGGCGTACGACCGGGTGCCCTACTTCTTCTCCGACCAGTACGACCTGGGCCTGGAGTACTCGGGCTGGGCGCCCCCGGGGACGTACGACCAGGTGGTGATCCGCGGCGACGCCGCCAAGCGGGAGTTCATCGCCTTCTGGGTGAAGGACGGCAGGCTGCTGGCCGGGATGAACGTGAACGTGTGGGATGTCACGGACCCGATCCAGCGGCTGATCCGCTCCCGGGCCCAGGTGGACACGGAAGCGCTCGCCGACCCGCACGTCCCGCTGGAGAGCCTGGCCCCCTGACCGCCTCGCGGGAGCCGCCAGGGCCGGCTCCCGTACCGTCCGCCGTGCCGGGAATTCCGGGGTGTGCCCCCCGGACCCGGCACGGTGGAGGTCCACCTGCCCCGGGAGTGTCGGTGCGGCCCCGTAGAATCACCTCGTGGCAGGCAGGATCAATGACGAGGACGTGAAGGCTGTTCGGGACGCGGTCCCGATCGACGCCGTGGTGTCCGAGTACCTCCAGCTGCGCAACGCCGGCGGCGGAAACCTCAAGGGACTCTGCCCCTTCCACGACGAGAAGTCACCGTCGTTCCAGGTCAGCCCCAGCAAGGGCCTCTTCCACTGCTTCGGCTGCCAGGAGGGCGGCGACACCATCACGTTCGTGATGAAGGTCGACCACCTCACCTTCTCCGAGTCGGTCGAGCGCCTCGCCGCCCAGGCCGGCATCACCCTGCGCTACGAGGAGGGCGGGTACAACCCCGCCCACCAGCGCGGCGAGCGCATCCGTCTGGTCGAGGCGCACAAGGCCGCCGCCCAGTTCTACATCGAGCAGCTCGGCAACAGCCCGGAGGCCGACGCGGGACGCTCGTTCCTCGCCGAGCGCGGCTTCGACCAGGCCGCCGCCGCCCACTTCGGTGTCGGCTACAGCCCCCAGGGCTGGGACCACCTCACCCGCCATCTGCGCGGCAAGGGCTTCACCGACAAGGAGCTGGTCCTCTCCGGCCTCGCCCAGGAGGGCCGCCGCGGCCCCATCGACCGCTTCCGCGGCCGACTCATGTGGCCGATCCGCGACATCGGCGGCGAGGTCGTCGGCTTCGGCGCCCGCAAGCTGTACGAGTCCGACAACGGACCGAAGTACCTGAACACCCCCGACACCGGGATCTACAAGAAGTCCCAGGTCCTGTACGGGATCGACCTCGCCAAGAAGGACATCGCCAAGAGCAGCCGGGCGGTCGTCGTCGAGGGCTACACGGACGTCATGGCCTGCCACCTGGCCGGCATCACCACGGCCATCGCGACCTGCGGTACGGCGTTCGGCGGCGACCACATCAAGATCCTCCGCCGGCTGCTGATGGACAACGGCTCGGCACGGGTGATCTTCACCTTCGACGGCGACGCGGCCGGGCAGAAGGCCGCGCTGCGCGCCTTCGAGGACGACCAGAAGTTCGCCGCCGAGACCTACATCGCCATCGCGCCCGACGGCATGGACCCCTGCGAGCTGCGCCTCGCCAAGGGCGACGCGGCCGTCGCCGACCTGGTCGAACCCCGCACCCCCCTCTTCGAGTTCGCGCTGCGCCAGATCGTCCTGCGCTACGACCTGGAGACCCCGGCCGGGCGCGCCGCCGCCCTCGACGAGGCCGCCCCGATCGTCGCCCGCATCAAGAACAGCGGCGCGCAGCACGAGGTCGCGGTGCAGCTGGCCGGCATGCTCGGCATCCTCGACACCCAGTTCGTCGTCAAAAGGGTTTCCCAGCTGGCTCGTTGGGCCCGCGACCGGGGCGGCATGGGGCCCGCGCCCGCCGGCGGCCGCCCCCAGCAGACCTATGCCGTCGCCGCCCAGGGACGCACCGGCGGCCCCGCCCTCACCCTGCGCAACCCCGTCTTCGCCACCGAGCGCGAACTGCTCAAACTCGCCCTTCAGCGGCCCGAGTTGGTCGCCCCGGCGTTCGACGCCTACGGCATGGACGAGTTCACCGCACCGCCGTACGCCGCCGTGCGCCAGGCCGTCATGGACGCGGGCGGCACGGAGTACGGCGTCGAGGACCCCCAGGAGTTCCTGATCCGGGTCCGCGACGCCGCCCCGGACGACGCCGTGCGCGCGATGGTCACCGAGCTGGCCGTCGAGGCGATCCTGCGCAAGACCGTCGACGAGACGTACGCGGGCGACCAGCTCGTCATGGTCCGCCGCCGCGCCGTCGACCGCCGCATCCGGGACGTCCAGGGTTCCCTGTCCCGCCTCAGCGCGGGCGGCGACCCGGCCCAGCTCGCCGCCGTGCAGAACGAGCTGTGGGTGCTCCAGCAGTACGGCCAGGCACTGCGCGAGCGGGGCGCCGAAGCCCTCTGAGGCGCGGCGACGGCCCTTCCGGCGCATGTTCCGGGAGGGGCCCCGCGAAGCCGCCGGGGCGCGACGGGCGGTCGAAGCGGCCCGGCACATGCCAATCCCGCAGCCGGATCCGCAGGTTTCGTCTCCGCTGAGCTGCGCACTCGTCCGGAGCGGTAACCAGGCGGTCACGGACCGGACGCAAAAAGTCACCGCACGCCCCTCGTGGCGGCGATGTGTCGTACTCCACACTGGGTTCCGGTGCCTGAGTCCTCGGAGCGCGGCCGACCCGCACGCGACGGGTTCCCCATCCCCGCGGTTCCGCCAAACGACTGTGGGATGGACAGCGGCGAGACCGTCGACCCCATCCCCGACACACCGCTGCCGCACGACTCAGCAGCGACATTCCTGGAGGTCGCCCCCGTGCAGACCCAGACCCTCGCTCAGACCGACAACACCACCGACACGGACGCGGATCCCGGCGTCGTCGGGGCGGTCCCCGCGCAGCGGCGTGCCGCGCACCACCCCGAGGGCGGGCCGGAGAGCCCTCCCGAGACCCTCGAAGAGGCTCCCGGGGCGGAGGTCGAGGTGGAGGTGGAGACCGAGGCCCCCGAACCGGTGGAGCCGGCCCGGAGCCGCGCCGCCGACACCGGTGGCCCCTCGTCCGACCTGTTCCGCCAGTATCTGCGCGAGATCGGGCGGATCCCGCTGCTCACGGCGGCCGAGGAGGTCGAACTCGCCCGCCGGGTCGAGGCCGGGCTGTTCGCCGAGGAGAAGCTCCGGCTCACGCCCGACCTGGACAGCCAGCTCGCCATGGACCTGGACAAGATCGTCGTCATGGGCCGGATGGCGAAGCGCCGGCTCATCGAGGCGAATCTGCGGCTCGTCGTCTCCGTCGCCAAGCGCTACGTGGGCCGCGGTCTGACCATGCTCGACCTGGTCCAGGAGGGCAACCTCGGCCTGATCAGGGCCGTCGAGAAGTTCGACTACGCCCGCGGCTACAAGTTCTCCACGTACGCCACCTGGTGGATCCGGCAGGCCATGTCGCGCGCGCTCGCCGACCAGGCGCGCACCATCCGCGTCCCCGTGCACGTGGTCGAGCTGATCAACCGGGTGGTCCGCGTCCAGCGGCGGATGCTCCAGGAGCGCGGCTACGAGCCCACACCCGAAGAGGTCGCGGCGCAGCTCGACCTGTCCGGCGAACGGGTGAGCGAGGTCCTGCGGCTGGCCCAGGAGCCGGTGTCGCTGCACGCCCCCGTGGGCGAGGAGGACGACGTGGCCCTCGGTGACCTCATCGAGGACGGCGACGCGACATCTCCGGTGGAGTCCGCCGCATTCCTGCTGCTCCGGCAGCATCTGGAGGCGGTGCTGTCCACGCTCGGGGAGCGGGAGCGGAAGGTGGTCCAGCTTCGGTACGGGCTCGCGGACGGGCGTCCGCGGACGCTGGAGGAGATCGGGCGCATCTTCGGTGTCACGCGTGAGCGCATCCGGCAGATCGAGTCCAAGACCCTGAACAAGCTGCGGGACCATGCTTTTGCGGACCAGCTCCGGGGCTATCTGGACTGACGGGGCTGGCCGGGGCAACGACCTTCTTCGCCCCCTCCGCCCCTTCCCTCCCCCAAGGTCTCGACTTCGCTCGACCAGGGGGGACCCCCATCGTAGCGGGGGCGCTGCCCCCGGACCCCCGCTCCTCGAACGTCGGAGGGGCTGAATTTGGGGTCCGGGGAGGCGGATGGCTAGTCGACCTCGGCGACCGCCTGGGCGAACTGGGCCTGGTAGAGGCGGGCGTAGGCGCCGCCGGACTCCAGCAGGTCCGCGTGGGCGCCCTGTTCCACGATGGACCCGTTCTCCATCACGAGGATGGTGTCCGCGTCCCGGATGGTCGACAGACGGTGGGCGATCACGAACGAGGTCCGCCCGTGCGCCAGCTTCGCCATCGCCTTCTGGATCAGCACCTCGGTCCGGGTGTCCACGGAGCTGGTCGCCTCGTCGAGCACCAGGATCACCGGGTCCGACAGGAAGGCCCGGGCGATCGTGATGAGCTGTTTCTCGCCCGCGCTGACCCCCGTCCCCTCGTCGTCGATCACCGTGTCGTAGCCGTCGGGCAGGGTGCGGATGAACCGGTCGGCGTGCGCGGCGCGCGCCGCCTCCTCGATCTCCCCGCGCGTGACGTCCCGCGAGGCCCCGTACGCGATGTTGTCGGCGATCGAGCCACCGAACAGCCAGGTGTCCTGGAGCACCATGCCGATCCTCGACCGCAGGTCGTCACGGGACATGGACGTCACGTCGACCCCGTCGAGGGTGATCCGGCCGCCCGTGACGTCGTAGAACCGCATCAGCAGGTTCACCAGGGTCGTCTTGCCGGCGCCGGTCGGGCCGACGATGGCCACCGTGTGGCCCGGCTCCACCTTCAGCGAGAGATCCTCGATGAGCGGCTTCTCCGGGTCGTACCGGAAGGAGACGTGCTCCAGCGCCACCCGGCCGCGCAGTTCCTCGGGACCGGCCGACACCGTCGGGTCCGCCTCCTGCTCGTCCGCGTCCAGGACCTCGAAGACCCGCTCCGCCGACGCGACACCCGACTGCACCAGGTTCGCCATCGACGCGACCTGCGTCAGAGGCATCGAGAACTGGCGGGAGTACTGGATGAAGGCCTGCACGTCACCGATCGACAGCGAGCCCGAGGCCACCCGCAGCCCGCCGACCACCGCCACCAGCACGTAGTTCAGGTTCGACACGAACATCATCAGCGGCTGCATGACGCCGCTGTTGAACTGCGCCCGGAAACCGGCCTCGTACAGCTTCTCGTTCTGCTCGGCGAACTGCGCCGCCGACTCGTCCGCCCGCCCGAACACCTTCACCAGGGTGTGGCCGGTGTACATCTCCTCGATGTGGGCGTTGAGCTTGCCGGTGGTGCGCCACTGCTGCACGAAGTGCGGCTGCGAGCGCTTGCCGATCCGGGTGGCCACGACGAAGGACAGCGGCACCGTGACCAGCGCGACGAGCGCGAGCAGCGGCGACACCCAGAACATCATCGCGAGCACACCCACGATGGTCAGCAGCGAGTTGACGAGCTGGCCCATCGACTGCTGGAGCGTCTGCTGGATGTTGTCCATGTCGTTCGTCGCGCGGCTGAGCACCTCACCGCGCTGGCGCTTGTCGAAGTACGACAGCGGCAGCCGCGACAGCTTCGCCTGCAGGTCCTCGCGCATGCGGTAGACGGTCTTGTTCACGGCCCGGTTCACGAGCCGTGTCGCCACCGCCATCAGCAGGCCGGCCAGCAGGAACGTACCGAGCGCGAGCAGCAGGACGTGGCCGACGGCGGTGAAGTCGATGCCCTGGCCGGGGGTGAAGTCCGTCCCCGAGAGCATGTCGGCGACACCGCCCTTGCCGCTCGCGCGCAGCGAGTCGAGGGCCTGCTCCTTGGTGGCCCCGGCCGGCATCTGCCGCCCGACGATCCCCGCGAAGACCAGGTCGGTGGCCCGGCCGAGGATCTTCGGGCCGACCACCGAGAGGCCCACGCTGAGCACGACGGCGACCAGCATCACGTACAGCGTGGCGCGCTCGGGTTTGAAGTGGGTCAGGAGCCGTCGGCCCGACGCCTTGAATTCCATCGAGCGCTGGTCGGGGCCGCCCCCGGCCATCATGCGCCCCATAGGCCCTGCCATCAGGCGGCCTCCGCTTCCGTGAGCTGGGAGAGCACGATCTCCCGGTAGGTCTCGTTGTCCGCCATCAGTTCGTGATGCCGTCCGGTGCCGACGACCCGGCCCTCGTCGAGGACCACGATCCGGTCGGCCTCCCTGATGGTCGACACCCGCTGGGCGACGATCACCACGGTCGCCTCCGCGGTCTCCTCGGTGAGCGCCGCGCGCAGCGCCGCGTCGGTCGCGTAGTCGAGGGCCGAGAAGGAGTCGTCGAACAGGTAGATCTCGGGGCGCTGCACGAGCGTGCGGGCGATGGCCAGGCGCTGGCGCTGGCCGCCGGACACGTTCGTCCCGCCCTGCGCGATCGGCGAGTCGAGACCGTTCTCGAGCTGCTCCACGAAGCCCTTGGCCTGCGCCACCTCCAGCGCGTGCCACAGCTCCTCGTCGGTCGCCTCCGGGTTGCCGTACCGCAGGTTCGTGGCGACCGTCCCCGCGAACAGGTAGGGCTTCTGCGGGACCAGTCCGACGGTCCTGGCCAGCAGCTTCGGTTCGATGGTCGAGACGTCCACGCCGTCGACGAGCACCTGGCCGTCGGTGGCGTCGAACAGACGGGGGATCATGCCGAGCAGCGTCGACTTGCCGCTGCCCGTCGAACCGATGACCGCGGTGACCTCACCGGGGCGGGCGACCAGGCCGACGGACTTCAGGACCGGCTCCTCGGCGCCCGGGTAGCGGAATCCGGCCTCGCGGATCTCCAGGTGGCCGTGCCGGCGCAGTTCCAGGACCGGCGCGACGGGCGGGACCACACTGCTCTCGGTGGCCAGGACCTCCTGGATGCGCTCGGCGCAGACCTCCGCGCGCGGCACCATCATGAACATGAAGGTGGCCATCATCACGGACATCACGATCTGCATCAGGTAGGCGAGGAACGCGGTCAGATCGCCGATCTGCATGCCGCCGCTGTCGATGCGGTGGGCGCCGAACCAGACCACCGCGATGGACGACAGGTTCACCACCGTCATGACGATCGGGAACATCAGGGCCAGCATCCGGCCGGTGGCCAGCGACGTCTCCGTGAGCTCGGTGTTGGCGCCCTTGAAGCGGTCCTTCTCGTAGCCGTCGCGCACGAACGCGCGGATCACACGGTTGCCGGTGATCTGTTCGCGCAGCACCCGGTTCACGGTGTCCAGGCGGACCTGCATGGTGCGGAACAGCGGGCGCAGCCGGCGCACGATGAGCGTCACGCAGACGCCGAGGGTCGGCACCACGGCGATGAGCACCGCGGACAGCGGCACGTCCAGGCCGAGGGCCAGGATGATCCCGCCCACACACATGATCGGCGCCGACACCAGCAGGGTGAACGTCATCAGCGTGAGCATCTGCACCTGCTGGACGTCATTGGTCGTGCGGGTGATCAGCGACGGCGCTCCGAAGTGGCCGATCTCACGCGCCGAGAAGGACTGGACGCGGTCGAAGACGGCGGCGCGGATGTCCCGGCCCACCGCGGACGCCGTACGGGCGCCGTAGTAGACGGCTCCCACGTTGCAGACGACCTGGGCCAGCGAGATGCCGATCATCAGGGCGCCGAAGGACAGGATGTAACCCGTGTCGCCCTTCACGACACCGTTGTCGATGATGTGCGCGTTGAGGGTGGGCAGGTAGAGCGTGGCGCAGGTCTGCAGGAACTGCAGCAGCACCAGCAGGGCGATGGGTTTCTTGTACGGACTGAGGTGGGTCCGCAGGAGTCGTATGAGCACGCGGGGTCTCTCGGAATCGTGGACGGCGGGGGTGACCGGCGGGTTGTGCATGATGCACGCCCCACCCCCTATCGTCGGACACTCCCCCCGCGTTACCTCAACCGATTAACCCAAGTGCGGTCCAAAAATGGACTCCGCCTCCGTCTTCGGACGTACGTCCGTCAAGGCGTTACGCCCGGAATGCCCCGGGGTGCGTCTGTTCGCGTACGGATACGTACTGCTGCCGTACGGCCTGCCCCACGGCGAGTTCGTCGCCGGGCTCCAGCACCTGGGCGACCGGCCCCTGCCACATCGGCGGGGTCCGCGGGTCGAGCGTGCCCCGCGAGACGCCGAGGGCCCAGGCCGCCTGGCGGGCCGCGCCGAGCGCCGCGTAGTCCGCGGGCTGCGGTACGACGACCTGCGCGCCGAACAGCGCGGGCGCCACGGCCTGGACGGCGGGCAGCTCGGCGGCCTGGCCGAGCAGGAAGATCCGGCGCACGTCGACACCCCGGCCGCGCAGCACGTCCAGCGCGTCCGCGAGCCCGCAGAGCATGCCCTCGAAGGCCGCCCGTGCCAGGTGCTCGGGCTTCATCGACTCCCGGCGCAGCCCGGCCAGCGTCCCCGCCGTGTGCGGCAGGTTCGGGGTCCGTTCGCCCTCCAGGTACGGCAGCAGGACAAGCCCGTGCGAGCCCGGCGTCGACTTCATCGCCAGCTCGGACAGCCCCTCCAGGTCGGACACGCCGAGCAGCTCCGCCGTTCCGCGCAGGGCCCGTACGGCGTTGAGCGTGGTCACGACCGGAAGGTGCATGCCGGTCGCGTCGGCCAGAGAGGTGATCATGCCGGTGGGGTCCGCCAGCGCCTCGGAGTGGACGGCCATCACGGAGCCGGAGGCGCCCAGCGACACCACCGCGTCGCCGAGCCCGATGCCGAGCCCGAACGCCGCCGCCATGGTCTCGCCGGTACCGGCGGATATCAGGAGCCCCTCGGGCGTGGTCCCCGCGGCCTCGTAGGGGCCGAGCACGTCCGGCAGCCCGGCCTGGTGGCCGAGCGCCAGTTCGACGAGGTCCTGCCGGTACGCGCCGGTCGCCGCCGACCAGTACCCGGTCGCCGAGGCCCCGCCGCGGTCCGTGGTCCTGCGTACGGGGCGTCCGAGAAGCTGCCACACCAGCCAGTCGTGGGCCTGCAGCAGCATGCTGGTGCGCCGCGCGGCCTCGGGCTCGGTCTTGCTCAGCCAGCGCAGCTTGGTGACCGGCTGCGCGGCCTGCGGGACGCTGCCCACCGCCTGCGCCCAGGCCTCGCGCCCGCCGAGCGCGTCGATCAGATCGGCCGCGGCGACCTGCGCCCGCTTGTCGCCGCCGACCATCGCGGGGCGCACGGTATTGCCCTGCGGGTCGAGCGGGACCAGCCCGTTCTGCTGGGCGGACACGCCGATGGCCTGGACGCCTTCGAGGAGCCCGCCGCCCGCCGCCTCGCCCAGGGACAGCAGCCAGGCCTGCGGATCCACGTCGGAAGGACGGCCGCCACCCTCGCCGCCGTCGACCGGATGTGGCGCATAACCCTGCCTGAGCACGGCACCCGTGTCCGTGTCGCAGACGACGATGCGAGTGAAATCGGGCGCACTGTCCAGCCCGGCGACTATCCCCATGGCGGAAATTCTGCCGTACGGCGCGAGCCCGTGGCGCCGGGCCGGTACACAGGACTCCGCCGTACGGGGAGTCGGCGGCTCCGGGCGGCCCCGCGGGGCTCCGCCGTACAGGGGGAGCCGGCGGTGCCGGGCCGGTGCGTGGGACTCGCCGTACGGGGGGTCGGTGCGCGCGACTCGCCGTACGGGGGAGTCGGTGTCGCGCGACTCGCCGTACGAGGTAGTTGGTGGCGCCGGGCCGGGACACGGGACCGGCGCGCACCCGATTCCTAGGTGTTGCTGGTGCCCCAGTCGTCCTCGCCGGCGCCGGTCCCGTTCCGCTCGCGCAGGGAACGGACCCGGTCCGTGACCGAGTCGGGGACGCGGTCGCCCACCTTCTCGCTCACGGTGTGCAGCGCCTTGCCCGCGATCTCGCGGCTCTGCTGGGCCGCGGTCTCTGCGGTGTTGCGTACCGCGGGGTTCTGCGCGACCTGGCGCATGGACTTCTTGAGCTGTTCGTAGCGCTCGCGCCCGGCCCGCGTGCCGAGCACGTAACCCAGGGCCAGTCCGGCGACGAACGTGAGCCGGTAGCGCATGACGACCACCCTTCCCTTGCGTCGGCATCGGTGTGGAGGGAACCGATTGGCGGAGCACCCCCCTGCTTGCGCTAATGTATGTGTCGCAGCAAGCGCACGCCCCCTGGCGAATACCCAGGTGGGTGCGTTCGATGCAAAGATCAATCCCCTGTAGCTCAATTGGCAGAGCAGCCGGCTGTTAACCGGCAGGTTACTGGTTCGAGTCCAGTCGGGGGAGCTCGATCTCCTGTAGCTCAATTGGCAGAGCAGCCGGCTGTTAACCGGCAGGTTACTGGTTCGAGTCCAGTCGGGAGAGCAACGAAAGAGGGCCCTTCGGGGTCCTTTTTCATGTCCGCAGGAACCGCCCAGGGCATGCCGAAGGCGTCATGGTCGCGTGAAGCCGACCAGCCGGAGCAGGAGATCGTATGAGCGGCTATGCTGCGGCAGACGGCGCGCACAAATGTGCGCGGCGCGCCGTAACGGGGCGGTAGCTCAGCCGGTTAGAGCAGCGGACTCATAATCCGTCGGCCGTGGGTTCGAGTCCCACCCGCCCCACCACAGAAGTGCCCTGACCTGCGAAAACGTCCCTCGCGAGGTGTCGGATCGTCAACTTCGGCTCAACGGATCGAATCCGCTGCTTGGGACTTCGAAACGCGGCGAGGCTCTTGCTCTCCCGCAGAGCAGATGTCGCGCTGAGCTGCGGGAACGCTGACGGGCAGAGTTTGATCCGGCGAGTCGACAACATCTCCCCGACCTCATTTTTATGATCGTGGGGACATGTTGGGGACGCAAGGTTTCGGTGGGGCCCGGCGGCCACCGCCCGCGGGCAGTCCTTATTGATGTCCGGGAGCCCTCCTGGCGGGACCGCTGACCGGGCTTGACCTCGACTTCGAGGAGCTCGATAGCGTCTGCGCCGGGGCGTGGGGGCTGGTGTGCGCCAAACGGAAACTGCCCGAACTGAAACGGCCCGGGCGTTCCGAGTCGGTGGAGGCCGGAGCGGCGGGCGTGACGGTGGTCACTAGCGTCGGTTCGTGTCACCTGGAGTCGATCCGAGCCGCCGCCCACGGGATACTGCGGCCGGTTGCCGCTTCCAGTTCCCGCAGGGCTGCGCCCCCGGTCACCCGCTTGTGGAGCCGCGTCCTGATGTCCGGGTGCTGAGGTGTTCGGCCGGACGGCGACTACTGCACGTCGCCGCCCGCCTCACCCGCGGCGGTCGACGCCTGCGCTCGCGGATATCCGCGACCTGGCCCTGGAGAAACGAGCTGGCCGCGGCCTTCCACCGCCTCACCGCACTGTCCCGTCTCATCGGCTGACCGGCAACTCCCTGGCCACCCAAGACCCGAAGGACCCGACCGCCACGCCGGGTCTCCATCATGCCCGAACACCCAGAATGCTTCGGCCACCCGACAGTGACCCCTCAACGACGCTTCACCGCTCCAACCGAATTGGCGAGGCCGACAGGCATTACTCGGCCTCGCCGCCCTCTGCTGCTACAAACGGCTCCTCCGCCTCACCGCGTAGGACACGGTCTGAAGACGGACCAGAAGCCGGTTCACCGGCTGCGCCGTACTTGGGGCGGACGGCTGGGGCGGTCGGTAATGCGATCGGTGGTGTGGTGCGAGTAGGGGCCTGACACGGACGCGTCGGCCCGGGCGCTGCGGTGCTCGTCGATCTGCGCGCCGCCGATGGCGACGGCCAGGACGGTGACGCCGACGAGTACCTGCAGGCAGGTGCTGACGACGGCGCGGAGTCGGTAGAGGAGCACTGCGCTCAGCACCATGACGACGCCGGCGATGCCGACGTGGAGCCAGTTGGGAGTAAGGGAGATGTCGGAGTTGTCCGCACCGGGGTCGAACGGCTTCCAGCCGCTGTAGTCGATGCTGAGCAGGAAGGTCGCGACGGCCGCGATGGCGTCGAGAACGAGCAGCCCGACGGCCAGTGCGATGTCTCCGGCAAGGGGCAGCCACCGGTGTCCGGTCCGTGGGGGCGGCACGTTCTCGCCGCGGAACTGTGGCAGGCCGGAAGGCTTCGGGGAGGCGGGGTCGTTCATGGGCACAAGTTTCCCTCGATGGCAGGACCGGGTCCTGAGTACCGGTACTCAGGACCCGGTGTTGTGGGGACGTCAGCCGTGGATCAGGGGCGAGCCGAGGGTTTCCTGGGTGATGGCGCCCTTGCCGTCGCCTTCGATGTCGTAGACGGTCGTCGAGTCCGTTGATCACCACAGTTCGCCGCCGTGGAGCACGGACGGTGCGGTGCAGGTGTTCGCGGGCTCCACCAGGAACCATGAGCAGTTGTCGTTGACGAGTCCGGTCAGGCTGAAAGCCGGAGGTGCCCGCCGAGGCCAGCGCGGCGGCCAGGGCGACGAGTGCGAGGGCGGCGGCTCCACCGGCGGTGGACAGAGACCCCTCATGGCGAGGTATGTCCGTTCCGACCGGGTGGGGCCCCGCGGAGAGCGGGGCCCCTGAGGGACAGCGGGGTTACAGGCCCATGTCGATGAAAGTGCGCTCCAGGGAGTCGGCGTACAGACGGGCGCCGCCGATCTTCGGGTGGAACGACTGGGCGGACAGACCGTAGTTCTCGAGGATCGGGTAGTCCGTCTTCGGCTGGTCCGAGTCCACCAGCGTCTTGACGATGCCGTGGACGGACTCGGGGTCACCGCAGACCGCCTTGCCCGCGAAGTTCTGCTTCGGGTTGGAGAACCATGCCTGGGCGCCTGCGGCCTTGGCGGCGTTCACGGACTGCTGCATGGCGGCCGAGAGCGTGTCGGCCACACTGTTGAGCCAGTCGGAGGAGGACGCGGACAGACCGATCTGGCCGACCCCGGGCACCGTGATGCTCAGGCACTCGCCCCGGTGCTCGATCAGCGGCGGGTACCCCATCAGTACGATTTTCGCCTTGGGGGCCTTCTCGTGAATCTCCGCCAGGACCTTGGCGATGTCCGGCCGGACGATCTCGTCGATGATGCCGGCCACGGCCTGTTCGAGGGGCTGGCCGATGAACTTGCGGTCCCGGCCAGCCAGTTGGTTGTCGGTGTCGCCGTCCTCGAAGGTCTTGTCCTTGCAGTTGCCGCCGTTCATCACAACCAGGCACTTCTGGATGATGGCGGAGAAGCGGGCGTCGTTGCCGCCGATGGAGAGGGTGACCAGGGTGGTGTTCTGATCCAGGTAACCCTTGTCGATCTGCGGCTTCTCACCGCCGTTGCCTTGCACGATGCCGTTGTGCAGCATGTGGTAGGTGCGGGCGCCGGAGCAGGCGATCAGGTGGTAGTCCATGGCGCTTCCGTAGCCGTCGGCCAGGGTTCCGATCGACGCCGACCGGCCCGGGAGCCTCGCCTGGCGCGACCACGCCTGGGTGGAGCGATGGCAGGCGTCGCGGGTCTTGTCCTCCTGCTTGTCCAGGTAGTTCGTCTCCGGGTAGTAGTCCCGGTTGCCCTCGGAGGCACCCTCACCGGAGGAGTACGAGTCGCCCATGGCGACGACGAAGTCCTTCGGCTTGGCCGACAGCGGCTGGAAGGCCACCGAGTCCCAGGCGATGTCCTCGTCCCCGGTGCCGTCCTGGGTGTCGGTGTCGAGGGTCACCGACGGCGTACCGGTGAAGTTGAACACGCCCAGGTCGACCCACTTGTTCTGACCTATCCGCTGCGGGTGCACACGGACGGGTGAGAGCGAGTCGGTGCCGCCCACCTTGTAGGCGGCCTGCCGGGTGTGGGCGCCATGGTCGGGCATGTGCACGAAGACGCGCATCCAGCCGCGCTGGCCGCCGCTCAGCGTCCACTTGCCTGAGACGTTCAGCCGCTTGCCGTCAGCGGTCGCCAGCCAGCGGGTGTGCCCCATCCAGAAGTGGTTGTTGTTGCCCGCGCCGACCTGGTGCAGGTCCATCTTGGAGGGGTACTTGTTGTTCTCGCCGGCGAAGGTGAACTGGAAGGAGCCGTTCGAGCTCACCGTGCAGGTGCGCCCCGAACTGCCAGCAGGGACAGTGCCGTTGGGCAGATCGTCCACGATCAGGGATCCGGACGGCAGGCCGGTGTTGCAGCGCGGGGGGTAGGAGTTCTCGTCGGGCTGCTCGGGATAGGTGTCGTCGAACCGGTGGACCGGATTGCCGCACCGGGCCTCGGTGGTGCAGTTCTTCCAGCTGGCCGGCTGGTTCCACCAGCACTTGAGGTACAGCGGGTTGTCGCTGTGCGGGTCACCGGGCAGAGCGCACGGCCCCTTGCCGTCGTCGTTGGAGGCGCCTTCGCTGATCTTCGAGGGCACGCAGTCGTTCTGCGGACCGCAGAAGGTGAAGATGGGCGGCTTGGCGGAGGTGCGGGCGTCGTTGGAGTTCCACCACGCGGCACGGTAACCCGCCTGCATGTCGCCCGGCTTGAACATGGCGGAGATCGGACGGGCGGCCCAGCCGATCACCTTCTCCTCGTACGGCCAGTCCTGCGGGTGCGCGGCGTGACTGTAGTCGTCCTTGCCGTCCGCCTTCTCCAGGAAGGGGGTCCGGTTCTCCTTCCACAGCGGGTTGGCCGGGTTGTTCGTCCAGCCGACACCCCACTTGCCGTTCTGCGGAGCCGACTTGGGGTAGTACCCCGCGTTGTACGCCCACAGCGCGTAGAACCAGTTCTCGATGTACTTCGGCTGGCCCTCGTTGACGGTCAGGCCGTCCTTGCGGGTGTCGTTCCACTTCCCGATGAGTACGTTGACACCCGCCGCGATGTTCGCGGCGTAGTCGAGCGCGACGGCTTCCTGCTGCGCCGTGGTCTTGGGCTGCTCGCCCTCCTTCTCCTTGCCGTGCATCCGCATGCCGTCGGTGACCTGTGCGATGCCGTATCCGCAGTCGGCCTTGGCGAAGTCGATCGCCCAGGGATCCTGCTGCTGGCCGTTGGCGGCGAACTTGACGCCGTAGAAGTTGCCGATCAGCGAGTTGGCCGTGACGCCGGGCACCGCCAGGCGGGTGGCCTGCCACATGTTCGACTCCTGCGCCGTGATGCCGAGCATCACCTGCGCGGGCACGTGCCAGTCCTCGCCGGACCCGCCCGCGAGCGACGTCAGCGGGAAGAGCGTCTGCGGGGCGTAGGCCGCCATGCCGGTGTTCTTCCAGTTCGCCGGACGCGTCGCGCCCTTGTTGAGCTTGCCGACGACGGCCTGGTCGACCGCCCACTCGACCTGGCGGGGAGTGGGCTGGAACGCCTGTTTCTTGGGGTCGTTGCGCGCGACCGAGCAGTAACGGTCGTCCTCGACCGGGTCGTTGGCCGCCACCATGGGGCCGACCCGGGTCCTCGCGCCCTGCGCGAGCAGGACCGGGCTCGTCTGTATTCCCTGCGTCACCGCGCGCTGCCCGCCGATGTTCCCGGATCCGGGATAGGCGTCCAGGACGACGGTCTTGCGGGTGTCCAGGGCCTTCACCGTGGTACGGACGGTGCGGGCTTCCAGGGCCTCCTGCGGGCGTATCCGGGAGTCCTTGCCGTCCGCCCAGCGGGCGGTGACCACGGCCTGGCCCCGGCTAGAGACGTGGGCATCCTTGTCGATGCCGCCGGGGTTGCTCAGCCCGTTGTCCGCGGCACGCGGGGTGGAGACGGCCTCGCCGGTCACGTACACCTTGCCCGAGGGCGTGGTGGTGAGGTCGAACTCGTCGAGCTTGCCCTGCGCGAGCCCGGCAGGCCGGCTTCGGCCGTCGGCCTTCTTGATCTGTCCCGCGCTGACGCGGGAGACCGTGGCGGTGTTCTGCGCCGCCGCGGAGCTGAGCGCCTTCGACGGCCTGGGCGCCGGGTCGATGAACGTGACGCCGCCGTCGGAGTCGGCCTTGAGCTGGAACGGCGTGGCCTTCGTGGTGGCGATGTCGTGGGTTTTGCCGTCCTTGACGCTCACGATGTGGTTACCGGCGGAGGCGACGATGCCCTGGTCGGTGGGCACGGCCGAGGTCACCTGCCCGGTGACCGTCTGCTTCGTGCCGGCCTTTCCGGTCTTCGCGTCGACCGTGACCAGCCGGGTCTGGTTCTTCGCCGACCCGTCGTCGGTCAGTGCCGTGAACACCGCCTTCTCGCCCTGGCCGCAGCCCGGGGAGAAGTAGCCCAGTGTGGCCTGGAAGGGCAGCTTCGTGACCTGGCCGTCGGTCAGGTCGACGACGGCGGTGAACGCTCCGCGCGTCATCAGTTCGGGGTTGTTGGTGAAGGTACGGGGCGCGTAGGCGACGGCCGCGTACTTCCCGGACTCGGTCAGGCAGGCGTTGCCGATCCAGGTGTCGGTGTCGAAGCCGGGCTCGGACAAGGTCGCCGCCGTCTTCCAGGCGTATCCCTGCTTCTCGTCCGCGACGAGGACGTGGAAGCCGGTTCCGTCACCGGAGGTGGTGAAGGCACGGTCGGACGACTTCCCGTAGTCCTTGCCGAGGACGTCCGCGCGTCGGTCGGCCGGGACCGCGGCGGGCCGGTCGCCGGACTTGGCACCCGGGTCCTGGGCGGCCGGTGCCGACCAGCCCTTGGCCTTTCCCTGCGGGCCGGCCGCAGCGTAGGCCTGCGTCGTGGCGACACCGGAGGACAGGGCCAGGGTGAGGACCGCCGTCACCGGTAACTGAACACGCCTCAGCATGGTGTTGCGTCTCAAGTGAATTCTCCTTCTGCGGAGTTGCGCTTTCGAACTGCGATAAACGAACGGTGCCGTCGGCGAAGGAGGGAGCGCGGCGGTCACACGGATCGAGCAGTTGCGTGGTCACCGGCCGCGTCGGCCTCAGGCGCGACTGCACACTGCGGCGGCAAGGTGACACACGAAACGTGACAAGACACAGCGCAGCATTCCCCCCATTGAAAGCGCGCGTTGGGAACCGGTGTTCGGTTCCGTGGTCACTCGG
This sequence comes from Streptomyces sp. NPDC059371, assembly GCF_042751995.1. Lineage (NCBI taxonomy): Bacteria > Bacillati > Actinomycetota > Actinomycetes > Kitasatosporales > Streptomycetaceae > Streptomyces > Streptomyces sp. NPDC059371. The sequence continues at coordinate 21,259 of NZ_JBHYXD010000078.1, forward strand.
AATTTATCAGTGCGTGACGATAAGTGTCACCAACAATCTTCACAGCGGACTCATGTGCGACATGAGTCACACGACTTCCAGTCGGCCGAAAATTGTCGCCGGACATGGTTGCGGCGGGCATTGACGAGTTGGATCCGCGCGTTCACCGACTCGATCGTGTTCGTCGTACAGACGACGCGCCGGATCTGGGTGTCGAAGGCGGATCACCGGCCGGTACCGAGACCTCATTTTGCAGCGATCAGTTAGCCGCAAGTCCGGAAAACGATACCCGCACGGTCGTTACCTGTGGCTGCCAGGTGCGGGAAGCGGTTCAGCCGCCGGTGAAGTACGAAGGCGTGCGCACACTCATGGTGCCGGCGAGCTTACGGAGAACGGTGTCGCTCACTGGAGGGGTGCGGGCCTGGATGACTGCGACGGTGTTTTTGACCCGGGTGAAGTACTCGACGTAGTCGTACTTCGACCATCGCCACACTCCGGGAGCCACCGGGTTGCAGGCGGGTGACGGCACCGGGTAGACGCTGGTGAGCGCGGCACAGTGGGAGGGTGGGGTGAAACCCGGCTGCAGGGGGCCGACGGTCACCTGGATCTCTTGTCTGAGTTCGTCCATGGTGTCCGCGCCGCTCAGGCTGTCGGGTGAGATCCGGTAGTAGAAGGTGGCCTCGCCTTCGGCCGTCGATCGGTTGGTACCGACGCCGTTCAGGTGGTAGCCCGCGGGCAGTTGCGGCCCGAGCAGGGGGATATGTGCCCGGGCCAGTTCGCTGTCCTGCCCGCTTTGGACGTGCTGTGTGGTGGCGAGCGAATCGAGGGGCATCAGCAGGGCCAGGGCGAGGGCCACGACTGCTCGCGGCCACAGTGGCCTGTGGGGCTGGGTGATCCAGGCCGCGAGGGCGAACGCCGCCACGCACAAGGCGGGTTGGACATACTGAGCGCCGCCGGGAAACCACTGAAGAGTTTTGATGTTCCGGACCAGGTACCAGCCGATGCCGGTGCCGATCAGCGCGGTGAGCCAGGCCGGCCGGACTCTGAGGAGGCGCAGAGCCGGCCAGGCGAGGAGGAAGTTCAGAAAAGGCAAGACGTACAACCACAGGACGGCGAAGCCGAGACAGCCGTAGTCCGGCGCATTCCGGCAGGCACTGGAGTCCAGGACCAGCCACGTTGCGAGTGTGGAGACGGCCACCGAGGCGAGCCCGGCTCCAGCAGCCTGTGCCGCGCGCTTCACATACCGCGGCCGTTTCACGGCTGCCGGTTCGACCAGCGCAGTGCCCATCCCGTCTTCCCCCGATTCGCGCCAGAAGGTAGTGGATCAACCGCCGCCGTGGCGGCCGGCCACCTCATCATGCAAGACACGATAAGAGTTTCGAACGGAGACGCGACCGGACTCCCGGGAGCGGGGCTGGGATCCAAGGGGGCTACTTTCAGCCGATTTGATGCGAGGCGATGTCCGGGTGGCCCTTGCTCTTCACGGGGAATCCTCTGTGACTGCGGCAGGATCGTGATGTCGGCTGGCCGGTCGATGTATCGCTTTCGAGCCACAGGAGAGAGACGATCTGCCGATTTTCTCTTGCGTCTCAGGGTTATCGCCTGTCTACAGTTGTCTCGCTCGCCTCGAACGCGTCTGACCAACCGTTCGAAAAAAGGGGGGTATTGGCGCGGACATGGGGGAGCCGCTTGCCTCTTCGTGTGATTTCCCCTGTCCGAAAGGGAGGGGTGCTGATGGCTGACGAGATAGTGCTGCAGCCGCAGGAATTCGTCAACGCGTCTTATGGCAACCGCATCGGCATGACTGTCAAGGAGGACGGGGCGTCCGCCGACCCCTTCCAGCCGGACAGGTGCCGGGCCGCGCAACGGCTGGCTCGCCGCCAAGCCTGACCTCCGTACCCGGCCGACAAGCGAGGACCCGCGCTCCGGGCCTCCGGCCCCGCCGGGCTTCCCCAGGATCCTGTGGGGCCGACTGCGCCCGCTCCTGGCTTCGATCCTGCCGGGCCTGTTCCCGGAGCCCGCGGGCCGCGGCATGACGGAACCCGACCGGAATGCGCGGACCGTTCGGTCTGCGCGCAAGAGACCGGTGTGCCGGTCAACCGCCGGAAACGCGTAAAGCCCGGCTCCGGCTGCTCCGCCGGTGAATGAGGCGTCCTTCGTGCCACATCACCCCAAGACATCCGTCCCGGCCCGCGTCTTGGGCAAGCACCGCTGCTTGGACGGTCCAGGTCCCGGCGGCGGGGGCTTTTCGAACTTGCCTGTCCACCAACAAAGGAAGTGCTGATGCGTCACCTGCTCACGTCTGTCGGATCGATCGGCGCTGCCGTGGCCGCCTGCATGCTGCTGGCGGCCCCGGCATCCGCCACGGACCAGTTCTCCCGTTCCCAGTTCGATGTTGTCTTTCCCGGTCATAAACCCGCGACGACCTACTACGTGCAGAACACCGTCGGGCTGAAGGACGGGCTGATTTCGGGCAAGTCGACGGCGAGCTGGCAGATCATTGACGATCAAGCCATCGACCTGTCCAAGCGGTTCACCAGCTTCAAGATCACGACAACGCTGGAGGAGCGTCTGTCCAAAACGAGTGAGGACCACGTCGTCACGACCAAGACGTGCGATCTGACCCGACTCGTCAACGACAACTACACCTGGTTCCTCGACGAGCCGGTCAACAACTGCCTGGCCCCGTCCACGCTTTACGACGGTGAGGTGTGGTGGTCGGCGGACTCCGCCGTCGTCTACGACATCGAGGGCGACGACAAGGCCGCCATCACCAAGGACCTGCAAGGCTCACCTCTTGTCCATGGCTGACCCGTCGCATGCCGAGGCCAGGAAGAGAACCCTGCCCGCGTTCCTGCTGATCGCCGCCGTCCTGCTCTCGGGATGCAGCACAGAGACCTCACCGAAGAGCGATCCGGCGACTGCGGGCGGTCAGCCTACGGCCAGCACGTCTTTGGCCAGGAGCGACAGCGACCTGGCGGCACGCTACCGAAGCGCCGGCGGATACCGGGACGTGTACGGCCTCAAGTACGTGAAGAACCGGGCCGGTGTGCCGACCCTCACCGTGTGGACCCGTAAGAAGTCCGGCTACGGAAGCGAATTCGACGAATTCGACAAGACGTTGACGTCCTTCCTGACCGGAACAGGCGTCAACCTCCAGCAGGGCTACGTCCTCACTGTTTACGGCCCCGACGGCGCCATATTGCACCACTACGACACCACATCGGAGAACAATCCTTGATATCCAAATCCCTTGCTTCCGCGCTCCTCTGCACCGTCTCTGCAGGTGCCCTCCTCCTCGGCACCGGGCCGTTGGCGCACGCCGACGAACCCGTCCCGGAACCGTCGGTCACCACAACCCCGGCCTCGGGCGAAGAAGGGCCGACGGAACCGGTGAAGCCGGTGATCGCCGACTACCGGGGACAGAAGATCGACCTCTCCTCGTCATGGGAAGGCGCCAACATCTGCACCGAACTTCCCGACGGCGAAGTCCATTGCTACGACACGAACGAAGAATCCCTGGCAGATCCGGATCTGCCTGCGAAAGTCCGAGAGGACACCCTCAAGGCCTCGAAAACCCTGGCTGCTTCGGACCCTCGCGACAACTGCGCGTCCGACTACTGGTGCCTGTACCAGGACGCGAACTACAAGGGCAGGCGTCTGCAGTTCTCCAGCAGCGGCAAGAAGAATCTCGGTGACTACGGATTTCGGGACAAGCTCAGCTCGGTCTACTACTGGGTCGCCCGTTGGCCGCTCAACTACGGATTCGCGACCATCTGGGACTCACGTTCAGGGGTGCTGCACGACCGGCAGCGCGAACTCGAGCCTCCGCACGGCTGGGCGAACTTCAAGAACATGGACTACCCCGGTGGCGGCAACTGGAACGACAAGGTCGACGTATTCCAAGTCAAGCGTGCATGACAGGCACCGCAGACGTCCGCAAAGAGGTGACGCTTCCTGTGCGCAGGCACGCCACCGGGGATGACGTCCCAAGCCCCGTCGAACCGGAGCTGGTTGTAGGGCCGCGCCGAACCGGATGAGTTGATCGCGGTACGCGCAGCTGTATCCCGGACAGGGGCGAAGCGTGTGCGACCACAGCTCCCGCCGTGGTCGCCGAACTGCAACGATCCTGCCGTGACCTTCGTCGAATCCTGATCGAACGGTCTGTGGTCTTCTTGTGGCAGGGGAAGGCCATCGGCAGCCGTGAGCCTCACCCGTGCCGCCCTTGGACGCACTGACAGCTCGTCAGGACGGGGTGGCACGGGCGGCCCCGGCATCGACCCGGGCAAGGGCCGTACGGAGGGTGACCACCAGGATCCCCGAACAGATACCAGGCACCTCGCTACGGCGCGGGCAAAATCGTCCACCGCGAGAAGACCCTTATAGCCGTACAACGGCTGAAAGGGTAAATGAAAAGTTGAGATGTGAACAGAGGTTTTCCCCTACCTGCGGGGCAGGGGCCCGGCGCGTATCTCAAGAGCTAGGTCGTGGGTGGTGAGGTGGTGGGCGAACCTGGTGAACCCTTTCCCCTGGAGCAGGTGGCGATCGCGCGGGGGCGACTCGCGCGGAGTGTGTACTCACGACAGGCTCGTGCTCCGTATCACGCCTGCCGATACAGCCCGAGCCTGAATCCGCCAGGGGCTGTAAGAGATCCGGCCCGGCCGGACATCTCCCGGTTGACAGTCGTTGACGGGCGGAACACGGAGGTGCTGTGAGACGACGACGAACAACCGCCGGGGAGTTCGGTGACCCGGCCGGACACCGGGCCCTGGAGGCTCTCTATACGGCTCATGCCGATCGGGTCCTGGCGTATCTGCTGCACCGTACGGACCGGGAGACAGCACAGGACATCCTGTCGGAGACCTTCGTGCTGGCCTGGCGCAAATCCGGGTCCGTGCCCGACGATGCCCTGCCGTGGCTGCTCGCCTCGGCCCGACGGCTGCTCGCCAACCGCGTGCGGTCGGACCAGCGGCACCGTGCGCTGACCGTGCGCTTGGCGGTGATGGCCGACCGGACGGGGGCCACGGAGATCGGGGACGCGATAGGGACACGGGCCGAGGTGGCCGCTGCGCTGTCGGCGCTTTCCGAACAGGACCGGGAGGTACTCGTGCTGAGTGCCTGGTACGGACTGACCGCCAAGCAGGCGGCCGTGGTCCTGGGCTGTACGGCCACTGCCTTCGCTGTGCGCCTGCACCGGGCGCGCAAAAGGTTCAGGGCGGCGCTGCCCCGTTCAGACCGTGCACAGCCGGTCCATGGCGCTCTTGCCCAGGCCCACTTCACCCAAGGGGAGTCAGCATGAAGCAGACCGTCACCAAGCGCAGCCAGGCGTCCGACCTCGACGCCGTCCGCGCCCTGCGCCCCACCGGCGACGGCACCGACGGCTGGGCGGCGTCCGAGGACGGCCAGGCCGTCCTGCGGGAGGTCCTGCGACGTACCGGGCAGCCGCGTGGCACGGCCGGTTCCGGGAGGCGCCGGCACCTGTTCATGGTGGGTGCGGTCACGGCCGTCCTCCTGGGGGGCGCCACCACGGCTGCCGTAGCCACATTCGGGCCATGGGGCGAGGACGGGCGCAATGTCATGTGCGCTCGCACGCTGTCGCCCGAGGCGGACCTGAGCCAGTTGCCGCTCAAAGCCATGAAGGATTTCGATCCGCAGGACGCGGCGCGTTCCTGCGCGGCGGCCTGGGACCGGATGTGGAAGCGGCCCACACAGGGCACAGGGCCACAGACTCCCAAGCCGACCCGGTTCGCGGCCTGCTATTTCCCCGACGCCCAGCTCGACAGCGGCGAGTCCTCCGCCACCGACGGCCATGGGGAACTCGGCGGGCCGGTGATCTACCCGGCGGACGGCTACCCCACAAAGGAGGCAGCCTGCGCAGCCATCGGCTCCAGGCCCGTGGCAGGCGGTTGAGGCCAACGGTTTAAGCCAGTTGACGTTTAACGGCGATCCGGGGCGCTCCTGGTGGCGGAGCCCGCTAGCCATCGCTCGACCAGGTTCAGCCAGGATGAGCCGGCCGGCGTGAAGTGCAGGGGGAACCGGGGCGTACCAGACCCTTTGAGCCCGCCCCAACTTTGGACCTGCCCTCTGGTGCGTGTATTGAGTCGTGATGAATCGGTGGTCCGGGTGAGATCTCTGATGCAGAACATCGAGGCTCGTAGGTGGAGGCTGCTGAGGTAGCTGTCCGGGGTTTGATGCCCCTATGGACGTCAAGCAACGATGCTGGCGGTCTCTGTCTGGTCAGCGGGAGTAGTCGCGGGGATGACCTGCCCCACCTCTCAGGTTCCGGTTCTGGTGGCTAACTGGCGGCGTGGATGGTTCCTGGGGCGGCAAGCTCCACGTGAACGGGGCTGAGCTCTGCGTAGACGCCCGGCCTGCGGAAAGGCCACAGAGGCTCCGCCTCGGTTCAGGGGTGGAGCCTCTCTGCGTTGGAAGCGGAATCCGCTGCGGGCGAGTTCGACCGCTGAGTCCGACCTGCCGGGATCCTTCCCCAGGTACTGGAGTCCGTCCCCGCGGGGACGTGTTGGGGACGCGTTGGGGACGCAAGGACAGGAACTGACTGACAAAGGCTGCTGAGCATGAGCACGCTGCACGCGCTCTGAGCAGGAAAAACGTCAAGGACGAGCGTAGAAAAGCAAGGGCCGCCAAGATCTTCGAAGGACTCATAATCCGTCGGCCGTGGGTTCGAGTCCCACCCGCCCCACCACTCGCCATGCGAGGAGAGGCCGTCAGGCCCACGGCAGGCGTCGACGGCTGCCGGAGGCGCACGGAGTCCGTCCGACTCCTTCCCCGGGATTCCCCCGCGCGCGAGACTGCGGCATGGCATCAGCGGGACGACCGTCTCCACCCAATCCGCGCGGGCCGGTCATCGGCCTCACCAACCATCGCAGGGCCGTGAACACGGTGGCGTTCAGCGTGGACGGGCGGCTGCTGGCGTCCGGGAGCGACGACCGGGCCGTGATCCTCTGGGACTTCACCGACGCGGCTCGTCCGGCCCCTGTCGCCGAACTCACGGGCCATCGCAGGGCGGTGAACGCGGTGGCGTTCAGCCCGGACGGGCGGCTGCTGGCGTCCGGAGCGGGCGACTGGACCGTCATCCTCTGGGACGTCAGCGACCCGGCCCGGCCCGCCCGGTGGGCGACCCTCGACCATCCACGCCCCGGCCCGCTGATGCGTGACGGCCGGCGGCGAGGCGGTGTCCACGCCGTGGGGTTCGGTCCGGACGGGCGGTCACTCGTCTGCGGCGTCGACCGGACCGTGGTCCTCTGGGACATCGGCGACGCGGCGCGTCCGGTCCGGTGCGCCGTCGTCACTCACAACCGCCGCCTGTGGCGGTCGGGTCCCGTCGGAACGGTGATGTTCAGTCCGGACGGACGGCTTTTGGCCACGGGCTGCTCCGGCGAGAAGAACACCGGAGTCCTGTGGGACGTCGGTGAGCCGGAACGTCCGGTCCGGACCGCCGTCGTCCGGCCGCAGGCCCGTGACTGGCCGAAGGCGTTGACCTCGGGAGGAGCGCCCGCCGTCCATGCGGTGGGGTTCAGCCCGGACGGCCGGTTGCTGGTCACCGGAAGCGGGGATCTGGGCGTGGTCTCCGGCACGTACGGGTCGTGGCGGCAAGGAGCCGTCACGGTGTGGGACGTCGGCGACCCGGCGCACCCGGTGAGGACGGGCACGGGGACCGTCCCCCTGGCCCGCGGTGGGGACACGGCGCAGGTGTACGCGGTGGCGTTCCGCCCCGACGGGCGGTCGCTGGCCTCCGGGTGCGAGAACGCGACCGTCACCCTGTGGGACGTCACCGACCCCGCGCACCTGGCCGCGACCGCCACACTCGTCGGCCACCGCGGCGCCGTACGGGCTCTGGCCTTCCACCCGGACGGACGGCTGCTGGCCGGCTGCGGCGCCGGCAGGACGGTCACCGTGTGGGACACGAGGTGACGCGCTTTCCGCCACCTCGGCAGCCCCGCCCATGGAAGGTCCGTCGGTGACGAATGGTGACGGCCTTTCAAATGGCGTCATTTCAGAGGTCGTTGACGATCGCATTCCGGCACTCAAAGAGCGCGCACAGTTTCCGCGGTGTAGCTTCTACCCGTCAGTAGAGGCTTCAGCAAGGGTGGATACGTGGCTGACCCTTCGCAAATCGAGAAGTTCGCCGCCTGCCTTCGGATGCTGAAGGACCGCAGTGGCCGGGGCTACGACCGCCTCGGCAAGGAAGCGGGCGTCAGCGGCTCCAGTCTGCATCGCTACTGCTCCGGCCTCAGCGTGCCGGGCGACTACCGGGTCGTGCACTCCTTCGGCAAGGTGTGCGGGGCCAGTCCGGAGGAGCTCCGCGAACTCCACCGGCTGTGGGCGCTGGCGGACACCGACCGGAACGTACCGGCCGTGACGACCGCGACCGACCCGACCGTCGAGGGCGAACCGGAACCGAATCCGGAACGGGCGCCGGTGGAGGACGTTCCGGCCGCGTCCGCGGGGACGGAACCCGGACCGGGCGACGCCGTCCCGCCGGATCCCCTCCCCGCCGGGGCCGGGCAGCCGCGACGGCCCCGGCTGCCCGAGAAGCTGTCCTCGCGTTTCGCGGTCCTGGCCGGTGCGGTCGTGGTCGTGATGGGGCTGGTGGCCGGCTTCGTATGGATGCCCGCCGACGCCCCGCCGTCGTCCGAGGACGGGCTGCTGCACTCCTCCGCGTGCAAGTCGGTGAGCATGGGCCAGCACGACGAGTGCGTGCGGGAGGTCCAGACGCTGCTGGTGCGGGCCAAGGGAAGGCTCGCCGTCGACGGCGACTTCGGGCCCGAGACCCTGCGCAGACTCACCGCGTTCCAGGTGCTGGCGGGCATGCCGGCCAGCAGCGTGGTCGACGAGGGGACGAAGAAGGCCCTCTACGCGCGGAAGGTGAGCATGGCCACCTGGTCGTCGGACCGTGTGGCGAAGCGGATCCGTGAGGTGTTCGCCGAGGACCCCGGCACCGCCGTGGCCATCGCCCGCTGCGCCTCCTTCCTCGACCCGCTGTGGGTGCTGCCCAACACCAACGGCAGCCGCAACTGGGGCGTGTTCCAGATATCCGACGTCCGCCTGCGGGAGCTCGGAGGCACCCCGCGGCGGGCGTTCGACCCGGAGTGGAACATCCGGGCGGCCCACCGGTTGTGGAGCGTCCGGCACGACTTCCACGACTGGCCCTCCTGCGAGGCGGCGCTGAAGGACTCGAAGGACTCGAAGGGCGTGAAGGACACGGCGAAGAGCTGAGGCCGGAAAGGCCGCACCGGAACCGGAGAGGTGGAGCACGGAGGTCCCGGGTACTGCCCCGCGATACCCGGGACCTCCGCGTTCCGGATCACCGGGACCCGGAACCCCGGGCCGCCGACCTCGGAACTCCGGTTCGCCGGGACCTCCGTGCTCCCGATCACCGGGACCCCCGGCTCCGGGTCACCGGGAGCGTCAGACCGTGCCGCTCTCCCACCACCAGTCGCGGCCGAGGTCGGCCCGGCTGTCGACGTGCTGGTGGTCGACGGTGTACCGCTCCAGGCCGGAGAACCCGCAGGTCTCCGCCTTCTGGTAGACGGTCTTGGTGGCCACGCCGGGAACGTCGAGGTCGGCCGCGGTGCCGTACAGGTGCATGCTGTCGCTGGCCCCGCCGATGTCGGCGTTGTGCTCGATGCTGCGGAAGCCGGAGTTGACCGTGATCGGCTTGTCGCCGAGCTTCTTGCGCAGCGCCTCCAGCTTGTACATGCAGCGCCGGGCGTTCTCCTTCGCGGCCGCCGCGCTCACCTTGCCGCCGTTGAAGTTGCCGTTCGACTGGTCCACGAACTCACTCCAGTTGAAGTGGGTCGTGGAACCGTCCGACTGCTCCAGGGCGTTGAGCTTCGCCTGGGTGTTCGGACCGGCGACCCCGTCGTCGTCGAGGCCGTACGCCGCCTGGAACCGCTTGACCGCCGCGGCCGTGCCGGGACCGAAGTCGCCGTCCAGGCCGACCCGGGTGTGGCTCGCGCTGTCGGCCGCCCAGCCCGAGACCCGGATCTGCAGCTCCAGCACGTCGGCGCCGCTGTCGCCCTGCTTCAGGGTGCGCGACCACGAGTAGGCCTGCGCGGTACCGGAGAGCAGCAGCGGGCCGAACGCCAGGCCGGCACCGACGGCCAGCGTGCCGCGCAGCATGCTGCGGCGGTCGAGCGGGCGGCTGCCGACGGAGCGGCCGGCGGTGGAACGGAAGAGGAAGGTCATCGTCGTCCTTTCGGAACGGTGGTGCGAGAAGGAGCGGAAAGAGGTCAGTAGGCGAGCTGGAAGTCCACGTTCTGCGCGTCGGTGTCATAGGGGCCGACGCGCAGGACGAAGCGGGTGCCGTCCTTGACGTCGGTGGCGACGGTCGCCCACGGGGTGCCGTGGAGGGAGTACTTGTCGCCGTGGTTGCAATCGTCGGTGTGGTCGACGAACACCACACAGGCGTACAGGAAGCCCCCGTCGTCCGTGGTGAGCCGCATGTTGATGTCACCGCACCGCGAGGACGTGGTGAAGGGGCCGAACTCCCTGGGTCCCGCCTGGTAGCGGTAGTTCAGGGTCTTCGCGCCGCCGTAGCAGCTGGTCGCCGCGGCCGAGGAATGTGCGGCGGCGGGCGCGGCACCCGCTCCCAGCAGTGCGGCCACGGTGACGAGAGCCGAGGCGAGCGCCCTGGTCTTGGTCATGGTGGTCTCCGTTCGGTGAGGTGGGTGAGAGGTCAGAAGGCGATCTGGAAGGTGGCGGAACTGCCTTCCAGGTCGACGCCGTTGGGCACGGTGAACCTGGTTCCGTTCAGGACGTCGGTGGCGATGGTCGTCCAGCTCCGGCCGATCTTGGTCCAGTAGTTGCAGGCGCCGGCCCTCGCGAACTGCACGCAGGCCCAGCCGAACTCGGCGTCGCCGCCGGTCATCCGCATGTTGATGTCCGTGCAGCGGCTCGTGGTCACGTACGGGCCGAAGTCGCGCACCTCCCCGTAGTGCACCGTGACCGCTCCGCCGTAACAGCTCGTGGCGGCTGTGGCGGTTGCTGTGGCGGCCGAGGCGGGCGCCGGGACGGTGAGGCCCAGGGTGGCGAGCAGGGCGACGAGGGACGCGCGGGCGAACCGGGCGGTCATGGGGACGCTCCTCGGTACGGCGACGGTGGCGGCCGGGGTCACCGGTTGGCCAGCCGGTCGAGGTCGGCCTGGGTGCCGTTGAACACGTCCCCGGTCGCCGGCGCCCGGACGCCGGGGAAGATCGCGGCGTCGGTGTACTGCCACATCGACCAGGTCGTCGAGCCGTTCGGCACCGGCGGCTGGGTGATCGACTGGCGGTAGTCCGCGAGTTGCAGCGGATACCGGGCGAAGGCGGTGGTCGACCCCATGCAGTCGTCCAGGAAGGACTTCTGGGTGTAGATCATCGGGACCCGGCCGAAGGCGTTCTCCACCCGGTCGAGCCAGGCCTTGGCGTCGGCCACCGTGCCGTAGGTGGGACAGCGTCCGCTGCCGTCGTCCATGCGCTCCAGGTCGAAGATCGGCGGAAGGTCGCCCGCCCGCTTCCCCGTGTAGCCGGTCGCCCGCACGGCGGCGATGAACCGGTCGGCCTGCGCGGCACCCGTGTCGGCCGCCGTGCCCGTGTAGAAGTGGTACGGCGCCACGGCCAGCCCCGCCGTCCTGGCCCCTTCGAGGTCGGTGGCGAGGTATTCGTCGGTGACGTTCATGCCGCGGGTGGCCTTGACCGTCGCGAACTCGGCGCCCGAGGCCCGTACGGCCTTCCAGTCGATGGGCGCGCCGCCGGGGTGCTGGTACTTGGCCGTGTCCAGGCCGTCGATCGGGTGGCCGGCGGGGTGGGGCGGCGTGCAGTACGCGTTACGGCTGGACCAGTCCACCAGCTTCGCCCAGGTGTTGGGGCCCACGGTGCCGTCGGCGCCGAGGTTGGCGCAGTGCTGGAGCTCGATGACCCGGTCCTCGGTGCCGCCCCCGAAGTCGCCGTCGATGGTCAGCGGCGGATAGTGGAACGGCTCCATGGCCAGGTTCAGCCGGCACTGGACCTCCTTGACCTCCTCGCTCTTCGCGCCCTTCTTCAGGGTCGGGCGCGCGTCGGTGTGGCCGCACACGGTCGCCTGCGCCGTCCCCGCCGTGCCCTGGGTCGCGCAGGTGTGCGGCTGTGCGGCCCAGGAGTTCAGCGCCGCCCAGGTGTTCGGGCCGAGCACGCCGTCCGCGCTCAGCCCGGCGCACCGCTGGAACTCCTTGACCCGCGTCTCGGTCGCCGCTCCGTACGAGCCGTCCGCCGCGATCGGCGTGTACCTGCTCGGCTTCGTCGCCAGGCCGAGTTCGCACTGCGCCTCGACCGTCGCGTCCCCCGTGGATCCCTGCTTCAGCGTGGGCTGCTCGCTCGTGTGCCCGCAGACCGCGACCGCGGCGGCCGGCGCCGCCTGCACCGCCGCCGGCCCGCACAGGGGCAGGACCGCTGCCACGGCGAGGGTCAGACCCCGCAGTAGCGTCCTTGTTCCCATCTGGTGTTCCCCCTCTGATCAGTGGCCGGGAAACCTCCGGCCGCCGATCAGGCTGGCAGCGCCTGTCCCGCGGCGGATCCTCTTGATCCGGATCGGGACGACGGGACAGTCCCACCCACGTGACCTGCGGGAACGCGACACCTCTGGGACGGGCATGGGACATGGGCGGTGACGCCGGAGCCCGATCCGGCCCGCGGGAGGCACGGTCAGCCGTCCGCGGACCGCTTCCCGGCGAGGAAGCCCACCACCTCCCCGGGCACGATGTGCCCGGCCTCCGGTTCCTCCCACTGGACGGGATGGATGCCGTGGTCCGCGAGACTCCGTACGAACCGCTCGGGCAGCCTGTCGCCCTCGACCAGGTGGAGATCGAGGACTGCCTTCCGCGCCGAAGGCTCCAGTGCTTCCCACCACTGCGTGAGGCGCGCGCTGTGTGTGCTGTTCATGAGCCCAGGTGAACACGGACGATCAGCCGCGAACAACCGAAAGCGCCGTTTGCGTGTCCGGCCCGGCCGGGGCAGGGGGTCACCGCGGCGGAGCCGTGACGGAACATGCTGCTCGGAGGGTAGGAGGGGCGCATCCGTGGGCACCATGCGTCTATGCGCGTCGACGAGGACGCCGGTCTCATCAGTCATGAGGAGGGGTCATGAACCGTCAGATCCGGATTCGCGTCAACCGTCGGCCCGCCGCTCCGCGCGAGATGCCGATCGACCGCAGGACGCCGTCGGGCCGACTGCTGCCGTACTGACGCACGCGCCCCGACTCACCCGCACCGACGCGTCCGCCGGTGCGAAAGCAACGCCCCGCCGGGTGGATTCCCGGCGGGCCGTGTCCTGTCCGGACGGTGTGTCCGGTCGTCAGTCCCGGGCCGCGCGGCGGCGGCGTACGACGAGGATCGCGCCCGCACCGGCGGCGAGGGCCGCGGCGGCCGCGCCCGCGAGGGGGAGGGCGGAACCGGAGCCGGTGCTCGCGAGGTCGCCGCCGGTGGCCGAGGAGCCGGAGGACCCGGTCGCCGCCGAGCCACCCGTGGAGCCCGAGCCGCCGGTGGAGCCCGAGCCGCCGGTGGAGGCGCCGCCGGAACCGCCCGTGGTGGACGTGGAACCGGAACCGCCGGTCGAGCCGCTGCCGCCCGTGGAGCCGGAGCCGCCCGTCGAGCCGCCGGCACCGTCGACGTCGACCACGATCGCGGCCGAGTCGTTCTTCTTGTTCCTGTCGTACGGGCGCTTGTCGGCGTCGAGCGTCACCGAACCCCTGGCCCCGGCCACGGCCTTGTCGATCCGCAGCTTGAACGGGTAGGTGGCGACGGTGTTCTCGTCGATCCAGGCGTTGCCGAAGCCGCAGCGGTAGCTGCCGGCGGCCACCTTCGAGCAGGCGCCGGACGCCTTGGTCACCGTCGTACCGGCGGGCATCCTGATCAGGACGTGGGTCACCGGGGCGCCCAGATCTCCGAGCACCCAGGCCGGACCCGCGTTGGTGAACTTCGCCGTCATGTCGACCGTGTCGCCTACGCGGCCCTTCAGTTCGGCGCCCGTCACCTGGAAGTCGGCCGTGTTCTCCGCGGTGACCGGCACGGTGACCCCGTCCCAGTCCGGGTGCGCCGGATCGCCGTCGCCCACCGGGGTGTCCGAGGGCAGCTCGGTCAGCTTCACCGCGGGTCCGGTGCCCCGGACGGTCTCCTTGGTCCCGTCTTCGGGACCGGAGTCGTACGTGGCCACCGACACGCGGAGGGTGTCGTACAGCGCGTGGTCGAGGACGTTCAGCGACAGCGCCTTCTCCGGCGCGTAGACGGCACCGGCCTTCACCGTCTGGTCGAACTCGCAGACCGCGTCCGAGTGGCTCGGGGCCTCGTCGAAGGCGACGACCTCGTAGCGCACGCAGTTGGACGGCAGTTCCTGGTGGGCCAGCCCGCGGGTGACGGAGTAGGACAGGTAGACCTTGTCGAGATCCGTGGCGCCCTTGTTCGCGAAGGTGCCGGGCAGCTGGAAACTGCCGCCGGGCTTCACCCCGTCGATCGAGGTCAGCGGAGCCAGCGCCAGACCGGTGGGGGAGCCGTCGGCGGAGGCGGGCGCGGCGGCCAGCGTCATCAGGCCGAAGACGCCGATCGCGGCGGCGGTGACCGTGGCCGTGGTCCTGCGCGGCGGGCGGCGGTCGAATGCGGTCCGGAGCATGGGGGGATCCCTCGGAGTGAATCGGCGGATACGTACGGACGAACGACAGGGGAACGGTGATTCCCGGACGTCAGACGTCTCCCCCAGCAGGAGGGTTGTACGCCCCGGACGGAAATCGAGGCCCGCCCTCCACGGCCCTGGCTGTCACAGGGGTGACTGCCAGGTGACGTCCGGGTCCGCCGAGGCGCCGTTCGGGGTGCCGTCGTCGTGGACGGTCAGGCGGACGCCGGGGCGGCCGTCCGGCAGGGTCACCGTCACATCGACGGCGACCTCGATCCGCGACACCCCGGACCGTCGCGAGGCGCCGGCCAGGGCGCGCCGCAGCACGGAGAGCAGCCGGCCCGCCACCGGGTCCGTGATCCTGTTCTCCACCGGGCCCGTGAACCGGGTGGACGGCTGGACGCCGAGGACCGCCGCCGCGCCGGCCGTCTCGCGCAGGACCTTGCCGCGGAACGTGGTGGGGGCGTCGGCCGGCGGCTGCTGCAGCGCGAAGATGGCGGTGCGTACCTCCTGGACCGTGGCCTCGAGTTCGTCGACCGCCCGGCCGAGGGTCGCCGACACCTCCTCCGCCTGCCCGTCGCCGCCCTCGTTCGCGGCGTTCCTGCGCTGGGTCGACTCCAGCATCATGCCGGTCGCGAAGAGGCGCTGTACGACGAGATCGTGCAGGTCACGGGCGATACGGTCCCGGTCCTCGTAGACCGCGAGGAGTTCACGGCTGTGCCGGGCGTCGGCGAGGACCAGGGCGAGCGCGACCTGCGAGGCGAACTGGGTGGCCAGCAGACGTTCGACCTCGGTGTACGGGCGGTCGCCCCGCCCGCGCGGCAGCGCCAGCGTGCCGATGAGCCGGCCCTCGGTCTGGAGGGGCAGCATCATGCTCGGCCCGAACCGGGACCGTACGGGCGTCGTCATCCGCGGGTCGGTCGCCGAGTCCTCGATGAACACCGGCTCCCCGCCGAGGAGTTGTTCGAGGACGGGACTGCCGGGCGCGATGGTGGTGCCCACGATGCCGGCGGGGTCCCCGGGGGTGGAGACGACCACGATCTCCATGCCGCCCTCGGCCGTGGGCTTGAGGATGATCCCCGCCGAGGCTCCCGCGAGGACCCTGGCGTGTTCGGCGACCGTGGTCAGCGCGTCGGCCGCCGTCCCGCCGCTGAGCAGGGTGGTGGTGACGGCGGCGGCGCCCTCGATCCAGCGCTCCCGCTGCCGGGCCGTCTCGTACAGCCGGGCGTTGGCGATCGCGATACCGGCCTGCGCGGCGAGCAGACGCACCACCTGCTCGTCCTCGCGGGTCACGGGCCCGGTGGACTTGTCCGCGAGACAGAGGTTGCCGAACACCTCGTCGTCGACCCGGATGGGAACGTCCAGACAGATGTCGACTTCACGCGGCTCACGCCGACCGGGGGAGGGGGACTCCTCGGACGGGGGGCCCGTCTCCGGGAAACGCGGACTCGCCGTGCGGATCCGTACCAGCCCGTCCCGCGCCGGGTCCCGCATCCCCAGCACCGCGTACCGGGCCCCGGTCAGTTCGGCGGCGGCGTCCACGATCCGCTGGAGGGTCGCGCGCAGTTCGAGTTCGGTGCCGACGCTGAGGACCGCCTCCAGCAGGGGCGGGAGTCCGGGCACGGGGTCGGTCGTACGATGCCCCTCGGACACCGGTTCGCCGGTTCGCCCGTGCGTCAGTTGGCCAGGGGGTTCAGGATCATCGGCTCGATCTTGCCCTCCAGCATGTAGCCGAGGCCCTGGACGGCACAGAGTTCGGGCCGCTCGGCGATGTGGACGGGCACACCGGTCGCCTGCCGGAGCATCTGGTCGAGCCCGGGGAGCAGCGCGCTGCCGCCGACCATCATGATCCCGCGGTCGGCGACGTCCGCCACCAGATCGGGCGGGCAGGACCGCAGCACCTTTCCGATGCCGTCCAGTACGGCGGTCAGCGGCGTCTCGATCGCCATGCGGACGGCGGCGGTGTCGACCTTCACGGAACGCGCCAGCCCGGTCGCCACGTCCCGCCCGTGGATCTCGGTCAGGGCCGGCCCGTGCGGGGTCAGCCCGTTCCCGGAGAGGGCGAGCTGCAGGGGCCGCACGGCCTGACTCGGCAGCATCAGCTCGTGCTGGTGGCGCAGGTGCTGCACGATCGCGTGGTCGACGGCCTCACCGCCGACCGGGATGCGCTCGGCGGTGACGATCGAGCCCAGCGACAGCACGGCGAGCTGGGTCGCGGCGGCCCCGCACACCATGATCATGGTGGCCTCCGGACGCTCGACGGGCAGTCCGCAGCCGACCGCCGCCGCGATGAGGGTGTCGACGAGCTCGACCCGCCGCGCCCCGAGCCCGACCAGCGTCTCGATCGTGGCGCGCTGGGCCAGCGGGCCCGCGTCGTGCGGGGTGCAGGCCGCGGCCCGCAGCCGGGGCTTGCGGCGCAGGGTGCGCCGGACCTTGTCCCCCAGAAGCTGGCGCAGCATCCGCTGGGCCATGTCGATGTCGACGACGGTGCCGCCGGACACCGGGCGCACCACCCGGATGTACTCGGGGGTGCGGCCCGTCATCCGCTCCGCGAACTCCCCGACCGCGATCAGCGCGCCCGTCTTCGTGTTGATCGCCGCGACGCTCGGCTGATCGACGACCAGGCCCGCGCCCCGCACCCAGACACGGGTCCGCGCCGCGCCCAGGTCGACGGCGAAGTGACAGCGGCGAAGCTGCTCCAGACTGGCGGTCATGGCAGGTCCTCCCGAGAGCGCAGACCGTGGGGCTCCGCCGGGCGGCGGTCCTTAACACGCATCCTGCGTGCGCGGCCCGGTCCGCGCCCCTTTTGGACCGCCGGGCGAGGTGCCGCCGGACGGGTGGTCCGAGGGAGCCGTGACGCGCTCCGAGCCGCCCGCCGGGCTCGGACCCACGGAGCCGGGCCCCGGGCCTCCGTCGTCGAGCGCCCGGAGCGCCGGGCCGTCAGCCGACGCAACGGCCTTGCCGTTCAAGCCACTTGAAGCTGTCCCGGTTTCTGCGGCTCCTACCGGCATGTCCTGGCGGGAAGCCGCCAGGGCGCCTTCCCGCCAGGCTCCGTCAACGCCACGGCAACACAAGCCCCCCGACACTCTTCGCAAGTACCGGGCGCCACCCCCTGCCCGGTGCGCGTACGGCCGACGAAGAGAGGCCATGAATGACCAGAGGACCACTGATACGACCGGCGGCGCTGCTGTCGGCCGGGCTCGTGTTCGCGCTGCTGCCCACGGGCCGGGCCGGCGCACTGGCCGCGGCCGGCACCGCGGACACCACCGCCGCCCCGGCCGCGACGAAAGCCGCCCGCACCGCGCACACCGTCACCCTCGTGACCGGGGACAAGGTCACCGTCGCCGACGTCGGCGACGGGAAGAAGACCGTCTCCGTCGTACGTCCCCGAGGGGCCACCGGGGCCGTGCGCACCCAGGTCGCGAACGCCACCGTCACCGTCGTACCGGACGAGGCGCTGCCGTATCTGCAGGCCGGCACCCTCGACCGGCGGCTGTTCGACGTCAGCGAGCTGATACGGCAGGGGCTCACCGACGGGCAGACCGGTGAGCTGCCGCTGATCGTGACGTACGACCCGAAGGCACGCACCACGGTCCCGGGCGGAGCCGAGCGGACGCGATCCCTGCCGAGCATCCGCGGCGCGGCCGTCGACGCGGACAAGGGCCGGACCTTCTGGAAGGCGATGACCCGGCAGGCCGGGATCGGCAAGGTCTGGCTCGACGGACGCGTCAAGGCCGACATGGCCGAGAGCAACGCGCAGATCGGCACCCCGAAGGCATGGGAGGCCGGGCTCACCGGCAAGGGCGTGACCGTCGCCGTCCTCGACACCGGCGTCGACACGAGCCACCCCGACCTCGCCGGCCGGGTCGCGCAGACCAAGAGCTTCATCGACGGGGAGGAGGTCGCCGACCGCAACGGGCACGGCACGCACGTCACCTCCACCGTCGGCGGCAGCGGCGCCGCCTCCGACGGCCAGGAGAAGGGCGTCGCCCCCGAGGCCACGCTCGCCGTCGGCAAGGTGCTCAGCGACCAGGGCTCGGGCAGCGAGTCGCAGATCATCGCCGGCATGGAGTGGGCCGCGCGCGACGTGCACGCCAAGGTCATCTCGATGAGCCTCGGTTCGACCGAGCCGAGCGACGGCACCGACCCCATGGCCGCGGCCGTCGACACCCTCTCGAAGGAGACCGGCGCCCTCTTCGTCATCGCCGCGGGCAACACCGGCGCCCCCTCCTCCATCGGCTCGCCCGGCGCCGCCGACTCCGCCCTGACCATCGGCGCGGTCGACTCCGCCGACGAGGCCGCCTACTTCACCAGCGCCGGACCCCGCTACGGCGACAACGCGCTCAAGCCCGACCTCTCCGCGCCGGGCGTCGACATCCTCGCCGCCCGCTCCCAGCTCGTGAGCGGCAGCGGCTACTACACCTCCATGAGCGGTACGTCGATGGCGACCCCGCACGTCGCCGGCGTGGCCGCGCTGCTCGCCCAGGAACACCCCGACTGGACCGGCGCCCGGCTCAAGGACGCGCTGATGTCCACCTCCGAGGAACTCGACGCCTCCGCCTACCGGTTGGGCACCGGCCGGGTGAGCGTCCCGGACGCCGTCGAAGCGAAGGTCACCGCCACGGGCAGCGCCGACCTCGGCTTCGTCGGCTGGCCCTACGAGGACGACAAGCCCGTCACCAAGACGATCACCTACTCCAACTCCTCCGACGCGGCGGTGAAGTTGACGCTCGCCGCGGAGGGGGCCGGCGAGGGTGTCGCCACCCTCGCCGACACCACGCTCACGGTGCCCGCGCACGGCACCGCCTCCACCACGCTCACCGGCGACGGCCGGAAGGCGCCCGTGGGCCAGACCTCGGGGCGGATCGTGGCGTCGGTGGACGGCACCCCCGTCGCGCACACCGCCTTCGGGCTGGTCAAGGAGGAGGAGCGGTACACGCTCACCGTCCATGTGAAGGACCGGGACGGCGGCCCGAGCGCGGCCTACCTCGTCGTGCAGCAGCTCGCGAAGGATGTCGACGCGTACTCCACGGCCGTCGACGACTCGGGCACGCTGAAGCTGAGGCTGCGCCCCGGCACGTACAGCCTCACCTCGTTCCTCGACGTGCGCGGCAGCCACGGCGCCGACTCCCTCGGCCTCGGATTCCTCGCCGCACCCCAGATCGCTCTCGACCGGGACCGCGAAGTCACCCTGGACGGAAGGGCGTTGCGGGAGATCAGCGCCAAGGTCGGCCGGCGCACCGAGACCCGGCAACTGATCATGGAGTACGACCGCGCCGGCGGCGGCTCCGACCTGTTCGACGCGGTCCAGCTGCCCATCAAGTACGACAGCGTCTTCGCCGCCCCGACCAAGAAGGTCACCGAGGGCACCTTCGACTACCGGACCGTGTGGCGGCTGGGGAAGCCGCTCCTCGAGGTCGCGGGCGTCAAGGAGACGGTCGTCCAGCCGGGAACCACGCTGACCGAGGGCCGCACCAGGCTGCCGCTGGTCGACGTCGGAAGCGGACCGTTCACCGGCGTGAGCGGCAAGGCCGTGCTCGCGAGACTCACCGACGGCGTCTCGCCGGCCGCGCTCGCTCAGGCGGCCCAGGACGCGGGCGCCAAGGCCCTGTTCGTCACCGACGACTCGCCGGGACGCCTCAACGCCTGGTTCGGCACGGACGCCTACGAGGACCGGCCGCTGCAGGTCGCCACGGTCGACGCGGCGGACGCGGCACGGCTGCGCGCGAAGCGGACCGTCGACATGACCGGCACCCGCAACTCGCCGTACGTGTACGACCTTTCGCGCGGCTACACGGGAGCCGTCCCGGACCGGAGCCTCGCCTACGAGCCCGGCAGCGGTGAACTGGCCGTGCTGGAAACGAAGTTCTACGCGGTGAAACCGGTCTCGGGCAGCGAGTACCGCTACTCGATCGTCGACCCCTTCCCCATCGGACTCGGCTTCCAGGAGCGGATCGACTACCCGGCCGAGCGCACCGACTACGTCTCCACCGGCACCGGACAGACCTGGTCGGAGTCCGTGAACGTCGGGGCGGGCGCGCTGGAGGAGCGCAGCGGCCTGGTCGCCTACCGGGGCGGCACCCACCGGACCCTGAACTGGTTCAAGCCCGTCTGGCACCCCTGGCTCGGCACCGGACTCGGCTGGGGCCAGCAGCGCGCGGGCAACGTCATCCAGTTCAACACGCCCGGCTGGGGCGACTCCGGGCCCGACCACACCGGCTTCGGCGACGTGTGGAGCGACGACACCGGGATGACGCAGTTCACCGAGGTCTACCAGGACGGTGCCCTGCTCGCCCGGCGGCAGAGCTCCGCGGGATACGTCTGGGACGCGCCCGCCGACGAGCACACCTACAAGGTCGTCACGGACACGACCCTCGCCCCCGAGCGCTGGAAGCTCTCCACCAAGGGTCACACCGAGTGGACCGTCCGCTCGGCGGCCACCCCCGACGACCGCTGGACCTTCCTCCCGCTCGTCAACCTCGGCTACGACGTCGACACCGACCTCGCGGGCGATGTGCGCGGCGGCCGGGTGCCGGTGAGCATCCACGCCGAGTACGTGAAGGGCGCGCCGGACACCGGCACCCTCGGCGGCGGAAAGCTGGAGGTGTCCTACGACGACGGGGCCACCTGGAAGACCGTCCCGCTGAGCGGCGGCGGCACGGCCCGCTGGAAGGGCACGCTGAACGTTCCGCGCGGCGCCGCGTACGTGTCGCTGCGGGCCTCCGCCCACGACGACCGGGGCGGCTCGGTCCGCCAGGAGATCATCCGGGCGGTGGGTGTCCGGTGACCGGTCGCCGGGTGGCGGGCCGCCCCGGGGGGGGGCCCCGCGCCCCGGGGGGGTCCGCCCGGGCCCCCCCCGCGGGGGGGGCCGGGGGGCGGGTCCGGCGCGCGCCACACCCCCGGCGAGTTGTGGGCGGGGGGGGCCCCGGGAGGGCCGCCGAGCAGGGCGAGGACCTGCGCGTCGGCGTCGGTGAGCACCTGCCCGGGCCGATG